>JAISBG010000612.1 GCA_031266315.1 Planctomycetaceae bacterium
ATATTACCTATTATTTGATGATTCCGGTGGGAAATATCTAATCCGGTAGAATCAGAAAAATTAAAGTAATCGCACTCGGTTATTTTGAATACTCCGGCAGGCGGGCAAATAATGTAAAAGGAGCAGCGTCATAAATGTTTAGTTTTAAGAATTGACCGATTGAGCGGTTGTCCGGCATATCGAATACAACAATCCGATCACACGAAGTCCGACCGGAAAGTTGAACATTGCCGGTTTCAAATTGTTTGTTAAATTGTTTGGTAATTCCCTCAACAAGAATTTCAACTGTCGTGCCGATAAACCGTTTATTTTGTTCGAGTGCAATTTTGTCCTGAATTTCAAGCAATACGTTATTCCGTATTTTTTTGACGGATTCCGGTACGTCATCGGGATAAAGTTTTACCGATTTTGTACCGGGGCGTTCGCTGTATTTGAAAATGAAACTGTTCTTAAACCGACAATATTGAACCAATTCAACCGTTTGCTGAAATTCTTCGTCCGTTTCACCGCAAAATCCGACAATTAAATCGCAAGTTATTGAAACGTTGGGAATTGTCGAATAAATCCGGTCAACAAGTTCACGGTAATCTGTTGCGGTGTAATTCCGTTTCATTCGCTGAAGCACCGTATCCGAACCGCTTTGAGCCGGAATATGAAGATGTTTGGCAACCTTCGGTAAATCCCGTACAGCTTGAAGCAAATCGTTATCCATGCCGCGAGGATAATTCGTTACAAAACAAAGCCGCCGTAACCCGTCAATATCCGACGCCTGATAAAGAAGATCGGCAAGCCGTGTTGTTTTTCCGCCGGTGCTGTAACGATAAGAATTAACCGTTTGACCAATCAACGTGATTTCGACAACTCCTTGTCCGACCAATGCCCGAATTTCTTCAAGAATTTCCTGCGGCGGTCGGCTTTGTTCCGGTCCACGAACCGACGGAACAATACAATACGTACAGAATTTATCACAACCGAACATAATACGAACCATTGCCTGAAACCGGTTGAGCCGCGCTTCAGGATTACGGACAGGATCGAAAAGCCGAAAACTTTCGGCAACTTCGGTATGACGATGTTCCTGCCGTTTTAAACTAACCAGAAGTTTTTTGCCGGATTCCTGTTGACCGGCATAATTTCGTTGCAGTTTTTCATCAAGAAGTTGGTGAACCGTTTCGGGAAGTAATTCCAGTTGACCGGGACCAAGAACAAGATCAACATGAGGCGCACGCTGAAAAATCGTTTTCTGATCTTTCTGAGCCATACAGCCAATCACACCAAGAACACCGTAAGGTTTTAACATTGTCCAATGTTTTAACCTGCCGAGTGCGCTATAAATTTTATCTTCCGCGTGTTGCCGCACACTGCACGTGTTGAACAAAATCACATCGGCGTTGTACCGGTCTGTTGTTGGAACCAAACCGGATTGAACCAAACCGGAATGAACCAGTTCACTGTCCAAAACGTTCATCTGGCAACCAACCGTTTCAATATAAAACTTCTGCATTTGTAGGACGCACAATGTATTACTTAACTCCCGTTCCGCCTCATCGGTCAAAAATCACCGTTTAAGATGAATGAAAGTCGAGGTGAAGTGTTTGTTTATGATTTTTAGTCCGTAGGACTTTCACGTGGATAACCCCGTGCAAACGAAGTGCAGCACGGGGTAAGCGGAATCCCATTACAACGAACTGCGTAGCAGTTCAACACGCTCACAGCAAGGATAACTTTTCTCTGTTGAACTACTACGTAGTTCCGATTGTGGTGGTGTATTACTCAATGCCCCGTGCTGCGTTGCACTTGCACGGGGTTATCCATGTTAAAGTCCTACGGACTTAGGAATTATGAATAATAATATCTTTACCTTGACTTGGACTTTTCGTGAACGGTTACTTTTTAACTACGGTGCGGAACAGGAGTTAATTAAAACAATTAAGAATTACGCGGTTGCTTTTAATTTTCGGGAACGTTCCAGTTCACGGAGCAACGATGCCCGTTCAATTTCCGCCGCAAGACGTCCGGTAATAATTTCCAGCAACCGGAGATCGTGTTCCGAAAAATGGCGTTGCCGGTCGGAAAAAAACCAAAGAGTTCCAATAATCGACATTGGCGAAGCAACCGGTACACAAACCGCCGTCGGAAAATCTTCCGGTGCTCCCCATGATTCGAAAAGATAATCTTCGTTTAAAATAACCGCTTGACCGAGAATTGCCTCCAAATCCGCCATCGAATCATGCAACAAACGAGGCGGACTAAGCAACCGCTCTTCCGGTAACCCCCAACAAGAACGTAATTTCAACAAATTCGTTGTTGTTTCCAAAATATAAAACGAAGCGGCTTGACAATCCAGTATTTTCGCCCCTTCTTTCAAAACATTGAAAAGTGTTTCGGCAAATCGCGGTTCATCGGTGTCGGTAACGGGAACCGGAATCAGTGAGGCAAGTTCTCCTTCGTATTTTCGAAACATCTGTTGCCATCGATACGCGTCTCCAAGAAGCAACGCCAACGATGTAAGAAAATTATCTTGTTCGGAAAAATTCATGGAATGATTCCGAACATTTTTCGACGGAAGGAGTGCGAGACAACCGGGTGATTTACCATTTTCAACTTTGATCGTAAAACAACGAGCCATTATATCCGGTAAAGTCCCGCCAGCTCGAATAAACTCTATTTCGAGACCAAAAATTGACCGGATTGACCGGAGTAGTTCGGGTAAACTCCCGAAAAACGGAACATCTTCATAATCCAAAAAAGATTTCGGACCGGGGAAGGTACGTAAATTGTCTTCATAAAATTCATCATTCATGGTTACATCGAGGGGATTTGATAGTTTTTTAGAATTTAATTCAATCCTTGAATCCCTCTTTCTTCCATGCTACTTAAAAGCCAACACTATTCGGCTTGCTGACGTATTGAATCGGTTGCGAATCCATCTCAAAAAGAGACTTTCCACATAGAAACGGATTATTCATATTATGACGGGTTTATATTCAATCCTGCTATCAAACCGGTCTTTGGAATCTAAAGAATTGTGGAGAGGAATACCAATTTCTCCACACAGAATAGCAAGAACGGAAAAATTGCGGGCGATTCCCTTTACAATAAAATATATTTTCGGATATATTGGAAGAACATTTACAAATGGGCAATTGGGACAAAGTAGGTGAATCATGCTACTGAATATTATCGTTTCGATTCTCAAATTTAAATTTCAAGTCAGATAAAATAAGATGTGGTCTTGGACCAAACTATTAAAACGGCGTCGGAAATTCTTGATAAAACATGAATATGTACATGTTTGTGACACAGATTTTATCAATAAAATAATGCCCCAAGCTTCTCCATTAGAGAGGCAAATCATCATTGGGATTAGAGAGATATTGGCTGACGAATGTACTATTGCTCCAGAAAAAATTGATCCAGATGAAAAGTGCGTGGAGTTTAATGATATAATTGGTCCAGAAGGTTTTTGGGGTTATTATTTTCAGCCAATTAAAGGTTTTATGGGATTTGATGGGAAAATTTTTTATTTCAAATTGATAAGTTGTCTGCTTTCTCTAGGTATCATATCGGATGCGATACCGCTCCAAAATTTACCATCGCTTGCCTATTTTGCAAGAAATAAAAATTTTCAATTAGATGATACTATGCTTCTAAAAAACTGGGTCATTGAATTAAAAAACGAATTACTTTCTCATGTTACGCAAGGGGCAGTAGGATTGCAATTTTTTCCTCCGCCCCGTTAGGGGCCTTGCATAACAACCCACCGCAACCCGGTGGGTTAAAGCACACCCATCAATTTCGCCCTGAAAGGGCAATGCCAATTCGTTTTGCGTTGCTCTTTCAGAGCGATTGTTGGGGAAGGACTGTTACCCACCGCGTTGCGGTGGGTTATTACGCATTGCCCTTGCAGGGCGGAGGAAAAAATTGCAATCCTACTGGGTTGATGTATATTTGACCGACTTTTTTACCTACGGTGCGTAACATGAGTTAAATATTTTCGAATACTAGAGAATGTTCATCGAGGAAGGTGAATAATTCTTTCCGATTGAACACGGTTCCGGTGGTGCTGACACCTCGGACGCAACTCGCGCCAACCGCACTGCCCCAACGTAGTGCATCATGAAGACTAAGCCCTTCGAGCAATGCCGCTATCAGTCCGGCAGAAAACGCATCGCCCGCGCCCGAACCACTCACATAATCCGTCGGATAAATTCCCGCACGAAATTGTTCTTCCGTACCAAAACAAAGTGTTCCGCCCTCGCCTTGCGTAATAATTACCGTTTTGGCTCCCGCATCAAGAAACATTCTGGCTTGGTCATAAGGATCGCGATAATTCGTAATCTTTTCGCCTTCGTGTTCATTCGGCATGAAAATATCCGCGTAAGGTAATATCGGTTCCAAAATTTCCCGGTAAGGTCGATGTCCGTTGAGAACAACATCAAGAACGGTCGTCCAACCATGTTTTCGTGCCGTATCAAGAAATTTGACGGTACGCTCATTTTCCAACCCCCGAAGCATGAAAAAACCGCCAAGATATAATATTTTCCGGTCGGAATTGGAATTCTCTTGAGAATTTTGATCTCCTTCAATATAACGAAAAAGATCGTCATTAAAAACAAACGAATCGTTTGCCCCTGTTGTACAAATAAACCGACGATCCTGATCGTAAACATTGATGTGCATTGCGGTTCCGGGACAATGTCCGGGAAACCGTTGTAAAAATCCGGTATCAATCCCCGGAATGGACACCGTACGGACAATAAACTCGCTCAAGGCATCATCGCCGACTCCGCCTGCCAACGTAACCGGAACTCCCAACCTCGCCAAATCAAACGCCACATTGGAAGCACAACCGCCCAAATTCAATTCAATCTTGTCCGTTGTAACAAGTTCTCCTTCTTCAGGAAGATGACTAATGGGCCAACAAGCAATATCTGCAAACAAAATTCCACAACAAAGGCAGGTCATAATAAAATCAATTCGTTAACGGTTAAAATAAAAAATCCCAAAACACAACACTCTTAACATGGACGATTATTAAAAATCATTTTTTATAACTATTCAGTAAAATTTTCGTTAAAAGTAAGCAATCATAAAGTAAAGACCACAAGGTAGGCAACCTTTCGCTGAAAGGTCGCGTCCGGTTTTGGTTAATTTACCGGATTGCTTCCGATTTTTCTTATCATTCCAAGAAACAATATTCCCTTTTACAACTGCATTTTCGGGAATTTCGATTGACTTTTTTTGTCTCAAAATACTCATAATGAAGTCCCTTTTGGTTGTCTATAAATTGCCTAATTATGCCTAAAACTGGCATTTTGACTAATATAACCAAACCAAAACGGCTGTCAATAAGGCAAGAAAAGCCCTTAAAAACAAGGATAAACCATTATTTTTAAGAACTTTTTTAAGAATTATCAAAAAAAGAATATCGTCTGATTCACTGTCGGCGAGTACGCCGACGCGACCTTTTAACAAATAGCGAAAGGTCGTCCACCTGATGAATTGCCTACCTTTAACGAAAATTACTATTCCAGTGGGAGACACCTAATCCGGTAGATTCAGGAATTTTCTCTGTTGAACTCAATGCCCCGTGCTGCGTTGCACTTGCACGGGGTTATCCATGTTAAAGTCCTACGGACTTAGGAATTATGAATAATAATATCTTTACCTTGACTTTTTAACTACGGGGCGTAACATGAGTTAATAATAAGTTGCAAAAAATCAGGAATTGAACTTTAATTTCCTAAAGTCCTTTTCCTTCATAGCCGTCGATACTTCCAAAGGCTCCCCAAATACCAAATGGAGATTCTCCTGAAAGTTTGCAGTTATTTCCAGTTGACAAAAGGGTTCCGGCGTCAACTGTTTCACTAATAAATCCGCCGCTGGCATCCGCACGAACAACATTGACTCCGCCGGAATGATAACTCGTCGGCGGATGTATCATTGGAAATTCGTTATTGTTGTGCGATGTACATGAAGGAGCGTTGGGTGGTAAAATCGTGTTTGTCCAAGTGAAAGGAGGCATACCAATACACCAATAGATTCCGTGTCTATTCGTAACCGTAGGAGCGAGAGATATACTATACTCATTTTTGTCTTTCGTATTCAGACAAAGTAACGGAATAAAATTTGATTCACAGCCTCCTGCACTAGAACTTGCAAATACGTTTGTTACAGCGACTACGTAAGATTCTTTGATTCCCCGTCCATTGGTTTTGGCAATAACCCGTTCACTGAAAAGTAACGAGTTACTCGTACTATCGTGAACGGCATTTAACCCCAACCATTTACCAATACCAAATGGACCACGATTTCGGTTGCTAAAATCATTGGAAAAAATCGCATAATCTCCACTACGATAAACATAGTTTGTACAAGCACGGTCAGTTGCTGTTTTTCGTGAACTGTTGGAATCGGAAGGACAGAGTAATGCATCATACTTGCTTGTTAATACATCGTTAAAGTTACTATCTGGTGTAGCGGCATCCATTGTGTTGTAATTGGCATCTCCTAAAACGTCATGGGAGACAAATGTGTTATAAGCGGCTGTTTGTTCGATAAATGGGAGAATCCAAACAAACACACTCCAGCATCCTCTACTGTCACTCGTGGCACTAGTGCTTCGTCTTGCTTAAAAATTGGGATAGCAAAATCAACTTGATGCGATTATTGGCGATTATTACAGAACAAATTCACGGTTGGCATCCCAAAATTAAAATATGTCAAAGCACTAGTTGCCTTTACAGGACGACCGCAGGGAAGGGTGTTGTTATAGGTATCGTGGTAGTTGTGGACGGCAATTCCAAGTTGTTTGAGTTTGTTGACGCAATGCATTCGTCTTGCCGCCTCACGCGCTGCCTGAACCGCCGGCAATAGAAGAGCAATCAAAACGCCGATGATTGCAATGACCACAAGAAGTTCGACAAGAGTAAAGTCGAACGGTGAAGAACGAATGAGTTGTAAGAATTTTGCGGAAAAGCATTGAGAAAACCAACATTTTCCATTTTCATTTCTTAACTCTTCCCTACATACTGCCCCCACCCCCCTGACTTTCCCATTTTAACATTTGACTTTTCACCGAATTTTTTACCAATTTTTTTACCAAATGGTTCCGTGAATTTTTCAATGCGTTTTCAACAAAGTTTTTCATTGCTAAGTTCCTTATTTTATAAGGTTTTATGAAATCATCGCGAAGCGTTTGTCGCAAAACAATACGGCAAAAATACGCAACGTCGATTCAATATTTCTATAGTTTATATAAAATAAAACCAGATGTCAAGAGAAATCTTCTTTTTGAGAAAATTTTGTTGTTTTGGAACTTTTAGGATCATCGTCAATATGTCAATCAAGGTGGGCAATTCGCCAAAAGCTTTATTGAAGGGTCGCCCACCTTAGTTTGCCTATTTTTACAAATTTTTAACGAAAATTTCTTTGAAATATTACGAAAAATGTTGTCGATTATGTTATGATTGTCAATCGGCTTTTATTGGGAATGTGGTTTTGTTTGTTAGTTGCTTTATTGAAATAATAAAGGCAACCACAAGCGGAACACACGCTCCAAACCATGCCAACGGGTTCGCGATACATGCTCCAAGGAACCCCCAATAATGCGTTAAAATTAATGCCGCAAAAATACGCATCACCAATTCCATCACCCCAGAAAGTGTCGGAATTACGTTTTTTCCCAACCCCTGAAGTGAATAACGGAAAATAAATAAAAGCGATAAAATAAAATACATACTGCCATTGACTATCAAATATTTGTGCGATAACTCAACAGCGTTTGGATTGGTTGTGATAAAAAACTCCGAAAAATAATTGCCGTAAAAAATAAAAATCAACCCAATCAGAATACTATACGAAACAGACATCATCACACATTGGAATACTCCATTACGGATTCGCTCAAACTTCCGCGCCCCATAATTTTGAGCCGTAAACGTCGCCATTGTTACACCAAACGACATGAGCGGCAACACCGCAATCATATCTATCCGTTGCGCCGCAGTAAACGCCGCCACCGGAATTGCTCCGAGTTTGTTCAACGCAAATTGAAGAACAACAGCTCCAATCGCAATAATCGAAAGTTGAAACCCCATCGGTAATCCCATTCGAAGATGTTCCCATAATTCACAACGGTTAAATTGCCAATCACTTTTCGTTAATTGGAAAATCGAACCCTTTTTCAAAATATACAACAAGCACAGTAAACCGGAAATGAATTGCGCCGCCACTGTTGCCAATGCCGCTCCTTCCACGCCCATTTTCAATCCGCAAATGAAACAATAAACAAGAATAATGTTCAGAACACTGGCAATAACCAAAAACCAAAGCGGTGTCTGACTGTTGCCAACCGCACGCAAACAGTTCGACAGCACATTGAACAGCATCACAGTTGCCAAACCGTAAAATATGATAACGATAAATTGATAAGCATCTTCAAAAATTTCCGGCGGTGTTTGCATCAAACTTAACAACGGGCGTGCGAACACCACACCGATGATTGTCAGAACAACCGCCATGAATGCACCGAGAACAAGATTGACCACAAAACTTCGCCGCACTCCCGCCATGTTTCCGGCTCCAAACCGTTGAGCCGTAATAATCGCTGTACCCGAAGTAAAACCCATAATATAACCAATGATCAGAAACATCAGACTACCCGTACAACCAACCGCCGCCAACGCGTTGATACCAATCGTCCGACCAACTATAAACGTATCAACAATACTATAGAATTGCTGGAAAAGATTGCCGATAAGTAATGGAAAAGTAAAGAAAACAATTAACTTTGCCGGACTGCCTTGCGTGAGGTCTTTGATCATAAAACCAAAAATAAAAACCTGCCAATAATGTTATGTTGTAAAACGGTCACCCGTCGAAATGTTCCGGTAAAGTATATCGTTTTACGTTTAGAAAAAAAGAGAGTGGAATAGATATATAGTTAATAGTGAATAGTGGAGGACGCAAGCGGATTATTTACCAAAACCTTGTGGTAAAAATTCCCTGATTCTATCGGATTAGGTGTCCAAGCCTTGAAAAGTTCGTTTTAAACACGAAACACACGAAAAAAGATGAAAAGAGGTGGGTGACCTTTTACAAGAGGTGGGCGACCTTTTGCTGAAAGGTCGCGTCGGCGATAGCCGACTGTGAACCAGATTAACGCGGCAAACGGTATTTCCTTCCGTTTTGGAATCAAATTGCCAGCCGTTAACAGGGGCAAGTCGGCTAACGCCGACGCAACCTTTTAGCAAAAGGTTGCCCACCTGATGGTTGCCTACTTTTAACGAAAATTCCGCTTGCGTCCCCAACTATTCACTATTAATTATTATCTATTCGTTATTCGTTACTCTAACGTTTTTGAACTGACAATAACGGGTTTATAATGTGGATCGCCGTTTTCCTGTCGGTACACTTCGCCGCGGCGGAAACCAACCGGGGTACTACGGTCAAGCAAATAAAACGCCCGATGACGTTTTACCGTACCGTCATTAAGTCCCTTTTCTGCTCCAAGTACATAACCGTCTGGATAAACAGCTTTGAAAGTATCATCAGTGGTAATATAAGGAGCTAAATTTGAATACCGATTTATCAGGTTAATTCTCGAACTAAAATGTTCAACTTCAAAGTAACCGATCGTCATCCAAACAGCGAAAACATTGGAACGTGTTGTGGTCATATCAGATAACCGCATGTAACTTTCCAGTGCAGTGTACGGATTATCCGCATCCGGTTCCGGTTCCAGCAAATTTGTACGTAACAAGGTTGTGTTCGCCGGATTCTGTTGTACCAAATCATTTTCGTGTCCAGAAGTTTTTAGTGGCGGAACAAGAACAGTTGCCTGTGGCGAACGGAATGGAACAAACTCCGAAGGATAAACATTGTCGATTGCTTCTTTATGCCGAAGGGCATAGAGACCATCGTCATTGCTATTAGTGTATTCATGCCAATTTGTCCGCGCGATACTCCCCTGCAACGCTTCCCAAACCGGAGCGGTTGCAGTATTGAGATTAATTTTCCCCGGTTCGCGCATTTCATAAATCGGTTTGATAAGGTTACCGGAATTATCTGTTACCCATCCGCGAATCGTTCCGCCAAACTTGGACGGGACACGAACATATTCAAACAAACGCGATAAGTTAAGATCACCACCGAAAAAGTTAAGATATGGTCCCAAACCTCCGTTCGGATTGGAATATCTTAAACCGGAACCGAGTGATTCTGCTGTTGCCGTATTAACCCAATTTGTTGTTTCGTTATCATAAAATTCCACACCGAAACGGTCGGGCGACGAAGCGGGAATAAGCATCAATTCATAACTGTTCGTAAGCGGGGCATTGTGCCACGGAAAATGTAAAAATGCTGTGTCAGGTGCACCTCGAAAAAATCTGATTGTGAATGTCAGATTTGGGGCAGGAGCCAAATTAGTAAGAGTCTGATCTTGAATAAGATTAACATTGGGATACTTATTGAGATACCCCAGCGTCATACGGCTAGTATCAAGAGCAACTGCTCCGTTTATTTGAGCGTTACCAACATCCAAATATCCGACTTTCTCATTGGTTGCTCCTGCTGTCATGGAAAAGTTTCTTGCCCATAGATTGGGATGCTTTTTGTTATCTCCGCCTAACATTCCGACGGTTCCCCATTGGCGTGAATTGAGATACAAATCTCCGTGTTTACCGGCATCTGCAAAAATGGGATCATCAGAACCCCTCGTATCTTTTTCGCTATTGATAACGTGAAGGTCTATCATATTCCAATCAACAGTAATGTATGGATTCGTCATCGGATGATGTTGTCTGCTCGGGTCGGCAAGACGCTGCAGGCAAATTGTCCGGTAACAAGGAATCGTGCCGTATGATTCCAATTCTTCTGTATCAAGCGGATGTTCCAGAGCGGGGGAATACCTTCCTGTCGCTGAATCCAATCCATTTAATGGATAATAGGAACTATTAGGAAGCGGTTCAGAAACGCTGACACTTATTCTGTAATTAGAATCTTCCGGATGTGGCGTTCCGGTAAACATTAACTGAGGTGGTGTCTTAGGCGGATTTGTACTATTGAAAGGCGCGGTAGTTCCATTAATTGATATTCCATTGGCTGATACATATATTTTTTGTGTAGCATCTGTACCAAAGTCAGGATTTGTGCCATCAACTGGTTTTGAAAGCAGTTCAATACGACTTTGCGTAACGTTATTGTGCTCATTAGGTGTTATCAGAAGATATTGATTTGGTTCTAAATCACTTTTACCGCCAAGACAATAATAGGAATGTTCGGCGATGGTTGAATCATCAGTACCGGCTTGTGAAGTTGGCGGGGCAATTCCAAACCAGATAATCCGCTCCGGTACAATGTCCGTATCATCATCGAAACATCCCGAAATTGTTGTAATAGTTGGCCACTGTTGGGTTTGGAACGAACAGATATTTCCATTGCTTTTCAATTGATACAAGGCATCTTGATCATGTGCACCAGTATTCCAATCAAATTCAGGGGTACTACCGCAATTCTTTTCGCTGATGGCAAGTCGCCAAACATACGAACCATTTGCCCCCACCCTTTGTGAGAGACTAAGATTGGGCGGACCATCGGGATTATTACCGGTAAGAGCATTTCCATTAGGAAAACTTTGTACTCGAGCAGGATTTCCCTGCCGATAAAGTTCCACAAAAAGTGAACCTTGAGGAACCATCACTTGATCAAAATCTGTATCATGGGTACCGCTACAGGTGTGTCCAGCAGGTTCGATTCGGTTTTGATCAATGGTACAACTCGAATCCGAACAAGCATTTTCCACATCACTTTGGGGCTTGATTGAATCCGCAACCCGTCGGTTATGGAGAGCAAACGTTTCTGTAATAGCAACTTCCGGTTTTTCCATACCCCACGCAATACGATATGGGACGGAAGAACCGCCAGTCGGAGGAGTCCAATTATTGTTATAGATTTGCGTTGTGGGATTGTTTGAAATGAAATATTGAAGTACATCTGTGTCAAACGGAGACGTACTGTACAACAATGGCGTCATCACATCATCAGGATCAATAAAATCAACGAGATTGACCGACCATTGAGCCAATCGGGCAATAATTTGTTCCCGTGTCAGACTACCTTCTCCGTAGGTCATTGTTCCCTGACCAGAGTGATTATCATAAAGTCGATCATAATTGAGAACCAACAAAAGATAAAATATTTCCCGTGCGAAATTGGCTTTTTCTTCCAAAACATTCCTTGAATTAACACCAACAGCAGGATTCGTGGGAATTTTTTGCCAATCAGAAAGCAAAGTCAAACGATTTAGGTTGATTCTTTCACCTCGCCGGATTTCTTCGGGAAGTAACGTATAAATCGCTCTAGTCGAGTCTGAAATTTTGTTACTAATTTTGTTATGGATGTAAGAGAACAATCCTTTAGTGAAATATTTATAACTACCGGATGCATAAACACCGGCATTAAAATTATTTGTAACAGGAATGTCACTGCTGCGTGTTGTGAAAAAGAACCGGTAGGGACTTGAAGTAACTAATGGAGAAGTTGGCGATTCGAGAAGTGTCCGCAACCGTTGCGATTGCGCTGTATAATCAACATCACTCGGATTACGGATTAAAGATTGTAAATCATTGGGATCAAACAGACGATCATAACCTGAATAATTGTACGGATTCATCAGATAGGGATTATCCTTATAAAGCGTGTTCAAGTGCAAGGCAGAATTTTGCGGATAGATCATCCCGAAATGTCGATTTCCAAGAGGATCGAACTGCATTGCCAATTCTCCCCACCAATCGGGAATATTTTCACCAAGACCGGAAAAAGTACGGTACGACGAATCATGGTGATAGCCGGCATAAGCCTGCGGATTAATTCCCATCAACTCTTTTCCCCACCAGATAACATTCTCTGTGGTGGACGGGAATATTGCGTTATCGCCCGGAACTGCATCGACTCCGTAACGTCCTTCTGAATTAGCGGTGTTGGAAATCAAAAGTTTGTTTAACACGGTTGAACCATCTCCCGGAGTTCCTGTAACAGTATCAACAGCAAGATCAAGCCGGACTTCAGCAGGTCCTGAACCAGAACCGCGCAGTTTTAAACCGCCATACTCTTTTTCTGCCAATGTATCTGAAACGGTATCGAAATTAGCATCGTGTCTCGAGTTACCATGAACATTGACATTAACACGTCCGTCCATATCAAGAACGTAATACGAAACGAGTTTTTTGTACGTTTTTCCAGTCATGGTTGTCGTGCCGAGTCCGGCATCAATCCAAATACCATCCGCAATACCGTCACCGTCATTGTCCACATCCCAAGGTCCTTTGGTCAGAAAGTTAAAGAGTTTCTGTGCTCGATTTAACACTGGACCTGGTGTATCATTTGCTGCCGGATTGCTGCCGGTAAAATTCGGATGATCTGCCTGCAATGGACGTAACACCACTTTTCGTAATTCCTGCGGATCTAATAACCCTAGTGGATTCGTGCTTAACAAATCTTCAAACCAATACCTTACAAGTTGCGGACGATGAAACGACGGAATAATTTTTGTACTTGAAGGATCGGCAGGATTACCCAATCCCCATTTGTTGTTCATCGTATTCCATTGTACGTTATTCCATGCCAAAAACATATTGAGATAATCCGGTGCTGTGTAATCGGGATTCATCAACACGATATTGTTTTCAAGATAAGTTTTATAGGGTTGTGTACCGCCTGGTGCCAGAACGTTAGGACGTAACGCAAACGGTTTCGAGGGAACAGAATCAAAGGGATTCGGTTTGTCCATCTCTTTGAGTGCCGCTTCTCCTGCAGCTGCATTATTCGTATTAATTCCCGGTCCCGTTCCGCTGAATGCCGCTGAATTGATGATAACCCGACAATCTTTTAAGTCGTCGGCTATTAACGTTACGTCAGGAAATGGTGTTATATGAATCGGACTATTAAAAATAAAATTGACACTTCCGGGATCAAAAGAAATGATAAACGTACTTTTTCCTTTGATTTTTCGTAACCGCTCATTCCTTGCCGGATCACTTGAATTGGGAATCTCTGTAACTGTCAGAACATTTCCAAAGAGATCGAATGCTTCAAACCTGTCAAAATACCATTGATCAAAATTGATTGGTTGAGCTAAATGGAGTTCAATGTAATTATTGTTTTGTCCTATATTACCCGCGATGGAACTCGAAAGATTTTTGTCGGTGTTATCGCTTCCCCTTGTTGGATTTCCGTACAGATTTTCCAGAATACTGTGCGGACCAAGTACGGACTCAAGTTGGTCACCGATGAGAAGTTTTTCCAGTGCTTTGTCGAAATTCGACGCAATAACTGCTTGTCCGTTGTTTTTCGGATCTGTAATGTTTTTTGCCATGTGTTCTGCTTGACGGCGTGCTTGTGTTGTAATGATCATAAACGCAACAACAAGCATGGCAAACATTGTCATCAATGCTAAAACAATAAAGAGTGTTACTCCTCTTTTTCTCTTTTCCTTACATACTGCCCCCCCCCCCTCGCTTGCCCATTTTAACATTTGACAATTCACCGAATTTTTTACCGAATGGTTCCGTGAATTTTCCGAAGCGGTTTCAACAAAGTTTTTCATTGTTGTGTTCCTTATACAAGGTTCGTTGAAATCATTACGATTCGCTTGCCGCAGAACGTGACGGCAAAAAAACGTATCGCAATTGAATAGGATTCAAAGTTTATATGAATCAAAAACAGAAGTCAAGAAGTAGGATTGCAAATTTTTTATGAGGTTACATGGAATTTCCGTTAAAAGTAGGCAATTATCAGGTGGGTGACCTTTCGCTGAAAGGTCACGTCGGCGTTAGCCGACTTTGCCCCTGTTTTCGGCTGGCAATCAGATTCCGAACCCATTGTCAACACAAATTGTCATCGTTAATCTGGTTCACAGTCGGCGAGTACGCCGACGCAACCTTTTAGCAAAAGGTTGCCCACCTCCTTGTTTGTTCCGCCTCAAAGGTGGGTGACCTTTCGCTGAAAGGTCACGTCGGCGTTAGCCGA
>JAISBG010000102.1 GCA_031266315.1 Planctomycetaceae bacterium
AAATTGTCAAATTGTGGTCCCGACATTTTGCTACTCTGATTGCTCCCCGTAACCAGTGTACAAGACGGCTACCGCCGCCGCGCCCTTTCAGCCAAGGGTCGCCCACCCATTTTCGCCGACAGTGAATCAGATGAACAACGGTCAATAGTGTTGCCTTCCGTTTTGGAATCAATACAGAGTCAACCGGCGCGACCTTTCAGCGAATCTTTTGATAAATAGCCCACCTCTTTTCGTGTGTTTTCACATTTTGTACGTTTACTGTTATTTTGGAGTCTCTTCTTTTGTTTTTTCGTTTCCGTTTTGGGCGGCGTTGTCAATGAGAGAGGTGAGCGGTTCGCCGTTACCGATACGTTGCAGAATATCGCAAAGGTCTTTGAGTTCTTCATCGCCTTGCATGGTGTACAAAATTTCACCGCGATTCTTTTCCTCCATCGCTAACAACATCGTCAAAACCCGTTGTATTGCTCCGTCCTTGAGAAGACGACGGATGACTTCTTTTGCTTGTTCCGGTTCCATGTTTTCAAGCAGCCGTGTTTCTTCCGCAAGTCCTGCTTCACCGGCTTTCTTTTTCTCTTCCGCTAACCTTTTTTCAAATGCCTTAATCAGGGAATCATCTTTTGGTTTTTGTTCCGGTTTTGTTTCCGCAACAGGTGTTTCAACAGGCGGCGGGGCAATCACGATTGTTTTTTCAATAGACCCGCGTTGAAATTCATCTTCCCGTGTCCGTTTGGCGCGGAGTTCCAAAACTTCCTCGTAACTCATTTCCGCAATTCGATCTTCCACCGCCTTCTGAATATCGGCAATTTCAAATCCTTGAGCAACCGCCAGCATTTTGATCCATTTTTCATGGTCAATCTGCCACGCATATTTCAGGTAAACTCCCAAAATAACCGCCGCCAAAAACATACTGGTACAACCGTAAAGTGCCAGCGTTCCTGTAATTTTTAATAATTTGTCCAACATCTTAATACCCGCAACAAATAAGGAGTGTAAAAAATAACGCATACAAAAATATACGGTCAAAATATCCGAACAATATTACTTTGCCTTGACAACCGGTAATTCATTCCAATGTGTTGTGTATCCGGGACTGCGATGTTCCGATGCTCCGCGCCAATATTGTTTCATTCCTTGAGAACAGAAAAACAATTTTCCTTTTCCCATTGTTCGGTTAATATAATCAACCGATTCCATCAACCGTTCTTCTTGTTCGTGTTCTTCCGGTGTTTTATTATCCATGTCGAAGAGTATTCCTTGTGATTTTGTTACGGCGTTGTCTTTCAGATTGAGCAGAATGACGGTTGCTTTTTTATACGGTGTTCCCTGCCGGAATAAATCTTTCAATAATTCCAATGCGGTTCTGATTACTGTCGGCGAATGAGCGGTTGCCCGATCAAATCCTTGTGCCTTACCTTCGGAAAGATAAGACTCTTTATATCGACTCGTATTAAGATGAACATAAATTCCCGACGCAACCGTTCCATCACTTCGGGCTTGCTCACAGGCTTGGGCGGCAAAAGTTGCAACCGCTTCGGCAAGCGTTTGAAAATCGTCAACAGTATCATGAAAAGAACGTGATACCTGAATACTTTTTCGCGATGACGGTGCATTGTTCAGATCAATACAATGTTCCCCGTTTAATTCCCGTACCAATTGTTCCTGAAGAATCCCCAACTCACGGCGCATCCAAAGCGGGTCAATCGCCGCCAAATCACGGGCAGTACGGATTCCCAACTTCACCATTTTAGGTGCCAACCGCCTGCCAACTCCCCACACCTGACCTATTTCAATTCGGGAAAGAATCTCGTTGCGATATTCTTTGTCCATCAGATTACAAATTCCGTTTCCTTTTTTGGCAATATCGTTGGCAACCTTTGCAAGAGTCATCGTCGGTCCCAATCCGAGTGAAACAGGAATCCCCGTCCACTTCTTAATAGTCACAATAATTTCCTGTTGGAGCGGCGTGATTGTCTCCGAATCAAGTCCAAGATTGGTAAATTCGAGAAACGCTTCATCAATCGAATAAATCTCTACCAATGGAACCCAACGGTACAACATCTGCATAATCCTGTTGCTAATATCACCGTAAAACGAAAAATTGGAAGAAAATACGGCAATCTTACCGGATTCAGCAAGCCGTTTGATTTTGAAATAAGCTTCGCCCATCGCAATACCAAGTTGCTTGGCTTCCGGCGAACGCGCAACTACAACTCCATCGTTATTCGAAAGAACAACAACCGGCTTGTCCGCTAAATCAGGACGGAACAACTTTTCGCAGGAAGCAAAAAAATTGTTACAATCAAGGAGACCGTAAATTCGTAATGACATGAAATGAACCGTGTAAATTCCATTCCGTGTTGGTGCTTTTACGGTTTATAAAATCAAGGCAACGGCTACACCAATAAATAAAAAACGGAGATGACTATTCCGGGTTACAGTTCTTCGGCAAAATCATTCAATGACGAACAAGTTGCGGCGTGAACCGCTAACGATGTCAACGCGATTGCGTCGGTTCGTTGATTTAATGAATTAACAATATATCGAGGAACCTTTCCAAATTTACCACATAAGATATTCAAGATTATATTAACACTACATTTCAATTCACCGCGTTCTTCACCGATTTCTAATCCGTGAGCTTCGCCGCGTTCGAACCCGCGTGCTTCGCCGATTTCTAATCCGCGTGCTTCGCCGATTTCTAATCCGTGAGCTTCGCCGAGTTCAAATCCTTCTTGTAAAATTCCTTTTTGAATGGTATTTGCCATTTTGAGACCCTCCGTTCCGTTGAAAACTTTTATAATGGATTGAACGATTTGTTCTTTAGTGAGATTGTTTATCCAAGTACAATATTGTGCAATATTTGCTGTAATATCCAGAGTTTGTTGTTTATTCAAATTGGCGGATTTGATCCGTTCCAATATTTTGCTTAAATGACTGGCGAAGGTTCCATCAGTTGCCCGTTTGAATGATTCGACAATGGCTTGTGTTTCAGGTTTTCCGGGCAGGCGGTCATAGTTGAACCGTTTCAGGTTGATGACAATAATTTTGAATTGCGGTAAGTACTTCCGAAGTTTTTTTGGAATTTTTGGAAAAATATCCTGAAAGAAAAGTTCTTCGTCAATCTCTTCATTTCCGTGATACAAAAGGATCATCAACGGGAAAGACGGTTGGTAGTTATCCGAATAGTTTGTTGTTGTCCAATTGAAGTATAAGGATAAAAGGCTGTGAGTTCCTAACTGGAGCGGTACAAGCCGACATGGACTGGATTTATGCTCCAAAAACATCAGGACATCCAAACCGCCTTCTTCATCGTGTAATTGAGCCGTAAACGAAACATCTAAAATCACTTCTTTGAGTTCATTGGTTAAATAATGCGTTGGTGCGGCAATCAACCGATCCAGGTTGACAAATTCGATGATAATCGGATCGGCATAATGTTTCAAGAAATCGGAAGCGTACGCAGGATTCCCAACTGTTTTTCGGGCAAACCGGTCATGCGGATTATTGGGTTGTTTGTTATCTGATTGTTTTCGCGTGGGTGTTTGCATGAGAGTTTAATTTAAGCGGAAAATAGAAAATTTCAATAGCCCCTACCTTGATTGCACGGCAACTGTATGTTTACAATCTTTTGTGGATCATACGAAAACTTCTGATATGTGTAAAGAGTGGTTTTTAGTTGATATCCTGGAACTGTTTTAAATTTCACGAAGATGAACACGCAAGCGCAACAACGTGGAGCGGTTACTCAAGGGCGAAGCCTATCGCCTTACCGGCTACGGTATAATTGCCCAACAATATTATTTTATCGAACTTCTTGACATGTTGTTATTCTTTTGAGACAATGCTCACCTATGAAAAATAAAAGTGTTGTTATTATTCCGGCGCGTTATGCTTCAACGCGGTTGCCGCGAAAACTGTTGCTTAACGAAACGGGCAAGCCGTTGATTCAATATGTTTACGAAGCCGCCTTAAAAGCGACATTGCCGGAATCGGTGTCGGTTGCCTGCGATCATCAGGAAATTTTTGCGGCTGTCGAAAGTTTTGGCGGAACGGTGTTTATGACCGATCCGAACGCTCAAAGCGGAACGGATCGGGTTGCCGAAGTTGCGGCGAAGATGAACGATGTTGATATTGTTGTCAATGTGCAGGGTGATGAGCCGGAAATTGCGGGAGTGTCGATTGATTTGGTGATTCGCATGTTGGTTGATTACCCGCACGCTGTTGCGGCAACTTTGGCAACACCGATTCGAAACCGGCAACAACTCGAAGATTCGGCGTGTGTTAAAGTCGTGTTTGATCAAACCGGTCGCGCTCTTTATTTTAGCCGAAGCGTAATTCCTTACCCGCGAAACGGCATCACCGCCGAATTGTTCCAACACGAACCGCCGTTGTTTTACCAACACGTTGGCATGTACGCTTACCGTCGTGATTTTCTGCTTTCGCTAAGCCGGTTGCCGCAATCCGACGCGGAAAAAACGGAAAGCCTCGAACAACTCCGCGTGTTACATCATGGTTTCGGAATGATGGTTGGTGTGATCAACGAACCGACTTTCGGCATTGATACTCCCGAAGATTATCAACGTTTTGTAGAAAAGTTATCGTTCCGTCATAGTGAGTAAACAGGTTGAGTTCCGAATGGAATGAAGTATAATAACGGTCAAAGAAATGAAACACTGATAGAAGGATTTGTATCTTTTGTGAGACAAACGCCAAAGAGGTCTCTTCGCTTTGCCTCTTCCCACCTTTGAATAACTTATGCCGAAATCTGATAAAACGAATCAACGAAAGATACCGCCGGTACTTGACCGGGTTCTTGCTGCCGCCAAGGTTGCGGAAGACAATCGGGGACATGATATTTTGGTTCTTGATGTTCGGGAACTGACGAAGTCGTTTGATTATTTCCTGATTGTTTCCGGTTCAAGCCGGCGGCAACTTTACGCCATTGGCGATGAGATCCAAAAGAAACTTGCCGGAGAGATGGGTGACGAATGTTTATCTGTTTCCGGTCATACGGAAGGGCGTTGGATTGTTATTGATTATGGTGATCTTATAGTTCACTTATTCGAACCGGAAACGCGGAAATATTATGCTCTTGAGGAACTCTGGGGCAAAGGAATCCGGGTGGAGTCGACAACGGATAACGTAAAATCGTAGTGGTCTCTTATCGAATTTGAGAGTATTCCCAGCCGGTTGATGTAACATCTTGGGCTGTATTGAAACAGTGATGCTGCTATGGTTTCGGCGGATGTCTGTCTGATTTTAGACATTATTAAACTGTTACCGTGCCGATCATCTGCAATTATTGCGGTATATTACCGTTATCCATATTCAAGTATTTTATGTTGATTAGCGAGATTGAAACGAAGCATATTCTGACACACAGCAAGGTACCGGGGCTGGGTTACAGTATCAACCCGTATGTTGGTTGCCAACATGCCTGTGTTTATTGTTATGCCCGATTTATGAAGCGGTTTACCAACCATGAGGAACCGTGGGGACAGTTTGTTGATGTCAAAACCAACAGCCTTGACGTTTTTGACAAAGACATTCTCAAAGTTAAATCGGGAGAGGGGGCGTTTATTGCCAGTGTTACGGACGCTTACCAACCGGTTGAGAGGAAATACAAATTAACTCGTTCGATTCTTGAACGCATTGCCGATTTGCCGCCTGATTTATTCCGCAATGGGTTTGCGGTCTCTATTCTAACGAAATCTGATCTTGTTCTTCGTGATTTGGACATCTTGAAACGGTTGGAGAAGATTTCCGTTGGTTTTTCTATTGCCATGACAAACGAAACGGTATGTCGGCTTTTCGAACCGCGATGTTCACCGATTCGGCAACGTATTGCCGCATTGAAGACATTGCGTGACGCCGGAATCCGAACGTATGCGTTTATCAATCCGATTTTACCGGGAATTACCGATTTGCCTGCAATTTTTGCGGCATTGGAAGGAGTGGTCGAATACGTTTGCGGTGAAACATTGAACATGCGTTGTGGGAATCTCACGGATGTTCTCCATGCGGTTTCTTTGTTCAATGAAGACTTGAGACCTTCGTTTGACCTGAACATCCGAAGCAGAAATTACTGGAAGTCAGTTGAAAGAGAATTTTATGAACTCTCCCAAAAACATTCCATTCCGGTCAACAATTTCTTCCATCATATTGACAGTGAACACTCTTACTGAGCCAATTGAGTCTATCCTAATGTTGAAGGCGGCAACACTCCCATGTTGAAGCCTTCACTCCTCCCGTGTTGAAGGCTTCACTCTTCCCGTGCGCGTGTCGCGCTTTCCCATGCGCGGATCGCGCGCCTTTCCGTATCAGAGGCTCTGCACAGTTGATTGCGGAAAGAGGTGGGCGATCCCTTCGCTGAAGGGTCGCGCCGGTTGAGTCGTTATTGACTCCAAAACGGAAGGCAACACAATTTGTTGTCGTTAATCTAATTCACTGTCGGCGAGTACGCCGACGCGACCTTTCAGCGAAAGGTCCCCCACCTCTGTAATGTTTGGACACCTAATCCGGTAGAATCAGAAAAGATTAACACAGATTTTTTTGAATGAGGAAACTCATTTATTCTTTCATATGTGTTTATCTTTCAAATCGGTATTCTCTGCGTGCCTGTTGAAACGATCAAATGGTGATTAATTTTCCGCAATCCATTTTTTGAAGGCATCATCGGGTTTGGCTCCGTGATGGACAACATCACGAACCGCTTTAATCATGGCAACAGGATTTTTTGCCTGAAAGATATTCCGTCCCATATCAACACCGGCAGCACCTTCGTTGATGGCGCGGTAAGCCATTTCCAGTGCGTCTTTTTCCGGCAATTTTTTACCGCCCGCAATAACTATTGGTACCGGCACCGAATTGGTAACTTGTTCGAAATCCTTTTCGCAATAATATGTTTTAACCACATGCGCCCCATTTTCCGCACAAACCCGGCTTGCCATTGCCAAATAACGGGCATCGCGTACTAATTCTTTACCAACCGCCGTAACTCCCATCGTCGGAATCCCGAACTTCATACCAACATCAACCGTCTTGGTTAAGTTGCGAATTGTCAATCCTTCGTGTTTCTGATCGCCCACCGCAACCATAACCGCCAGCAGTGAAGCGTTCAACCGAACAGCTTCTTCGATGTCCATCATACATTCATCGTTGAGATCGGTCAAAATCGTTGATCCGGCTGAATATCGAAGCGAAACCGGTTTATTGAACGTTGGCGGAACAAGACTTCGCAACACTCCGCGCGTACACATAATACAGTCAGCGTACTCAATTAACGGAACAATCGTTAAATCAATTCGTTCCAAACCGGAAGTCGGTCCCATAATGTAGCCGTGATCAAAAGCCAACATCACTGCTTTACCGGATTGAGGACTGAAAATCCTCGAAAGCCGATCTTTTATACCCCAATCAAGGTGTGCGGAACCTTTGAGAAAATAACCTTCCGTTTTTTGCGGCGTACCAACACCGAAATTTTTACCCGACTGAACATTATCATTGTCTGCCATAATTGAAGTTCCTTAATAATACTTGTACTTAAATTATTATACTCAAGCCGTTTTAAAATTCACGAAGCTGATTACGGAAGCGCAACAACGTGAAGCGGTTACTCAAGGGCGAAGCTTACCGCCCATACCGGCTACGGTATAAATTGGTTGCAGCAACCACAAAACAAAACACGAACGGCAATAATATAACATAGTTTGTTAATAATGGTAGTGGATAGACGCAAATAGGACTGCAAGTTTTTTTCCTACGCTCGGAAAAATTTCGGGGCGTAGGAAAAACTTACAGTCCTGCTGCTGACGAAGCAGCAATCTTGGCAATTTTCAATTGGTTTGGCGGGCGAGGAAACTATTACCGAGTTTCTTGATGTGAGTTGCCGTGTCGTCAAAGTAATTGAAATGCTCTTGCTCTTCGTTGAGAATTCTTTCAAAGAGGGTTGCACTAACACTGTCGTTATTTTCACGGCAAATTTTCATGAAACCGTTGTAAATGACCATTGTTTCATCTTCGGAGTTGGCATCGAACAGAAAAATCTCCTCAGCTTCTTGACCACGAATGACATTGCCGCCAATTTCGGTTGTCGGTTCTAGGGAACCGTCAATATCTTTAATCCGTTCAGCAAAGGCTTCCGCGTGTTTCATTTCATCAATAGCGATTTTTTTCACTTCAGAAGCCAGTTTATCGTAATCGTCGTCGTCCAGACCATAATGTTGGTTCATGTACTGAAGAATCGCATAAAGTTCCATTGATCGGGCTTTATTCAAAACCTCGACCACCGTTTTGATTTGTTTGTTACGTTCTGATGACATTGGTTGGTCTCCAAAATACAGGGTTGTTCTAAAACAAAATCGCAGTAAACGACTTTGTTGGGAAATTATTATACGGCGAAATTGACTGGTTGGTCTTAAATTTTACGGACAACGGTTTGCGATTCCGTTTTTTCAATCAGTTTTCAACCGGATATATAAAGGAATTATACGCAAAAAAAACGCAAAGAATAGGGAGGTTGACGGTAGAAAGTGAAGATGAGGTAAACAATTCATAAATATTTCAGTAAAATTTTCCTGAATCTACCGGATTAGGTGT
>JAISBG010000668.1 GCA_031266315.1 Planctomycetaceae bacterium
AAAAAAAATGAAAATCAGAGTTTTTCGCGGATTTACGTTAGTTGAACTTCTTGTAGTCATTGCGATTATCGGTGTGTTAATTGCATTGCTGTTACCTGCAGTTCAAGCAGCACGCGAGGCGGCGAGGCGGATGCAGTGTGCCAACCATCTGAAACAAGTTGGGATCGGTGTTCACAATTTCGTTGCCGCAAAAAACAGTATGTTGCCGCCGCTTTGCCTCGGCAGTGATGCTTCAGACCTAAACGCACATACAATGAATAGTGTTTCAATTTGGATCCTCATCATGCCTTTTATCGAACAACAATCTCTTTACGATTTTTATTCGAATGCAACGGAATTGCCGAATACCCGAAAAGGTTTTAATGTTTGGTTTTCGGCAAATGTCGCCAATAATCCATGTCAATGGTGGAAAAACCTGAACGATGAACAAAAGAAGGGATTGGGTGGTGTTTCTATTTATACCTGCCCATCACGACGACCTGCCGGTGCTGTTTATTTAGGTGAAGCCGCAGATGACCTTCCAGGACCATTAAGCGACTATGCTGTTGTGAACCGTGCCAAGAACGGGATTAGTTGGCATAATTTTCATAACCATACTGGTAACGATTGCGTAATTAAGCAATTTGGTCCGTTCCGGTTGGCAATCCGACAGGTCAGTGACGATAATAATTCATGGGAACCAAGAGACTCTATTGCTCGTTGGGAAGACGGAACAAGTAATCAACTCATTGCGGGAGAAAAACATATTCCGATCAATCGGTTAGGTATTGCGAAAGCTGGTGATACCGGTAGTGCTGCTCAAAATTATGTTGCCGATGTTCCTTATATTGCCGCTGGTCGTTGGCGTGCCGCAGGAACGACACGTAATATAGAAAGCGTTGGTGCTCCCATCAGTCGTCCAGATGAACATCAAGCGGACGGAATTAATCCGATTGTCGGAAAAGTTACAACAAAAAACAATAATCAAGATATTGGTGGTTATGGTTTCGGCGGTTCCCATCCGGGAATATGTAACTTTCTTATCGGCGATAGTTCTGTTCGCAGTATTTCCGTAACTGTTCCAGAAAGTATTCTTGTACCGCTCGGCGATGTCAGTGACGGAATCACGGTTCAAATTCCGTAATTTTATATTATGAAACAATTATACTTTTGGCATTCACAATTATAATGTTTGTAATTATTCAGTAGAATTTTCATATTTTAACGCAAAAAATTGGCAGGCGATTCTTTCGCTGAAAGGTTGCGTCGGCAAAACCGACTTTGTCCCTGTTTCCGACTGGCAATCAGATTCCGAAACAGTCGGCAACACAGTTTGCCGTCGTTCCTCTGATTCACTGTCGGCGAGTACGCCGACGCGATGTTTCAGCGAAACATCGCCTACCTGATGATTACAAACTTTTAACGAAAATTCCACGAAATATTACGAAAATATTCAATGAGTCGTGCTAACGGTGTTCGTTCTACCCCGCCTTTTCATTTGTTCGTTTTTGGATACAATACATACTTCTGTTTGTTTTTTCGATGAAACGATTCGATAAAACAACTCGATAAAACAATTTGCCGATTAAAATCATGTCCAAACCGCAACACACCAAAAAGAAAGCGAATCACGGCAAACGTCCTGCCAATTCCAAACTTCGTAAATCCAAACGCCAAAAAGTCAAAACCTGACCCCGTAAAACATGTTTTGTTGCATAATTTTTTGTAACCGATCAGTTATCAGGAAGTGAGTATCGTTCGGAGGTACTATGCCGCGCCGTGAATTGATTGTTGATCCTTCGTGTTATGACGAGAACAAACCGATTGCCGGTATTGAGGAAATTCGCCGGTTTAATACGCATCGGTTTGAGATGGAACAACTTACGGGGATTCTTTACGAGAATTTTGAAGAGAAATCGGCGGTTGGTTATCTGGACACGTCGGAAAAAAGTTTCTGGGTACGCGGTCACATGCCGGATTTTCCGTTGATGCCGGGAGTGATCATGTGTGAATCGGCAGCGCAATTGACGAGTTTTTTTGCGAACAAATACGATTTAATGCCCGGTTGTATGATTGGTCTTGGCGGTCTTGAATCGGTTCGGTTTCGTGGTATTGTCCGACCCGGCGACCGTTTTGTGGTTCAGGCAAAACTGGTTCACAGTAAAAAAATTCTGATTGCGGCGGAATTTGTCGGTTTGGTTGGACATCATCTTGTTTGCGAAGGAATTGTCAAGGGAGTTCCCATTGCCAATAAAGAAACGTTATAACGAATAAACCTTATGGCGCGGCGGGCTGTTAAGACGATTCGCGAAAATCCAGACCTTTCGCGGGTTCTCAAAAAACCGGAAGAACTTCCGAATCCTTGGGATTCGGCAACAGTTTTTTGTCGTCAGGCTCCGTTGGAACTCGAAATTGGTTCCGGCAAGGGACTTTTTCTTCGCCGTGTTGCCGATCAATTTCCCGAACACGATTTTATCGGTATTGAGATTGGTCAAAAGTATGCACGGTTTTCCGCTGCCGGACTTTGCAACCGGAAAAATTGCAATGCGATAATTGTTTGCGGTGATGCGGCGCAAATTCTGAAAGAACTGATTCCTGATCATTTTTTGGAAGCGGTTCATGTGTATTTCCCTGATCCGTGGTGGAAGCGGGCGCATCGTAAACGCCGTATTCTCCGGTTGGAAGTTCTCCAATTGATTGAACGGCGGCTTCGACCGGAGGGAACATTCCATTTTTGGACGGATGTTGAAGAATATTTTCTTTCGACGCTTAAACTTCTGGCAACCGGTACGTCGCTTCTTGGACCTTTTGAAGTTCCCGAAAAGGAAGCGGAACACGATTTTGATTACCGAACTCATTTTGAACGCCGAACCCGATTACACGGCGAAAAAGTGTATCGAACAATTTTCCGAAAACCGCCAATAAAAGATTTCTGATTCTGCCCAAACGCCTAATACGGTAGAATCAGAA
>JAISBG010000708.1 GCA_031266315.1 Planctomycetaceae bacterium
GTTTCGTCAAAAACAACATTCGTTCTTGTCGGTGCGGAACCCGGCAGTAAACTTGCCAAAGCGGAAAAACTCGGTGTCCGTATTGTTTATGAGCCGGAATTTCTTGAAATGCTGAAACAATGAAAAAACATTCAAACAAGCCGAATACCGTTTCAATAACCGGAAATAACGTTTCGGTAATATCGTGGTTTTATGCTGTTTTGGGCGGACTTTTTTCGTTAACACTTTTCTTGCCGGGGGAACTGACAGAACGTTCCGGCGTGTTCCATTTACCGTGTATCCTTTGGCTTCTCACTGCTGTAATCTGGACGGTTTTACCGTTACTTAAAAAAGGCTGTTTGCCCGGAATTCGTTATTCGCGGATTGATTTATTTGTGTACGGTTTTTTTGCAATTGTCTGTATTTCCACCGTCTGGAATATGTTACCCGGTTGCGGCGGTGCGTTGCGTCCGAGTCTTAATATGCTTTCGGTCTGGCTTGGTTTGGCAGCGGCGTGGTTTCTTTTTCGGCAAACGTTACACAATCCCCGAACTGTTACAACTATTTTTTGTATCGTATTTTCCGTGATGTTTGCCGAAGCCTTAATGGGTTTTCACCAGCAATTTATTGGTATTCCCGATATGTTACGGCAATTTGAAGCCGCTCCCGACAAAACGATTGCTCAGATTGATTCGTCGATCAAACCCGATACGCAAGACTGGGACAGACTTGTTGCCCGCTTAAAAACAGCGGTGCCAATGGGAACTTATCCGATGAGCAATTCACTTGGCGGTTTGCTTGGTTGCTGGTTTATTTTTCTTGCAGGATTTCTTGTACTTTTTTTCCCGCAAACATTATTGTTGCGCATTTTGTCTGTTGTAATAACTTGTGTCCTTTTTGCATGTTTTGTCCTGACGCAATGCCGAAGCGGTATTATTGCGGTTGGTGTTGGTATTGTGTTGCTGGCGTTTCTTCTGATCCGTCGGCATTGGAGAAGTAAATTATTGTTCACTGGATTTACTGTTGCCGTATTATTTATTGTTGCGATTTTTGTTTCATCGGAAAAAAGTCTTATTTCGGGAGCGTCGCGTTCATTTGCTTTTCGTCTCGAATATTGGCAAGCGTCGCTTGGAATGATTCGGGACTATCCGGTTTTCGGTTGCGGCAGCGGAAATTTCAAACAAACTTACATGCAGTACAAATTGCCTCAGGCAAGTGAAGAAATTTCCGATCCGCATCATTTTGCTGTTGAAATTGCCGCTGTTTGCGGTTTACCCGCGTTGGTATTATTTTCTGTAACGTTCTGTTTTCTGTTGTGCAGTGGTTTTCGTACTATTTCCGTACCGGTACAAAACAACAAGGAATCGTCTCAACCGGATATATTCCTTTTCTACGGCGGTTTGTTTGGATGTTGGTTGGCATTTTTTATTTCATTTAATAGTGAAGCCGGCATGGATTTTCTTGCGCCGGTGTTTGCTTCCATTTCTTTTCCGGTTATTGCTTTTGTTTTCAAACGTTCCGGCAATGTGATTCCGGCATCATTGATTGCGGTAACGTTGGTTGTATTTTTTGTTCATTTATCTGCCGCTGGCGGAATTTCAGTAACGAGTACGGCAATTTGTCTCTGGCTATTGGCGGCGGTTCTTGCCAATCGCCGGAACAACACCGAAACCGAACATCATTTTCTCAGAATCGGAATTGCTGTTCTTCTGACGTCGGCGATTATTTTCGTACATCAAATGAGTTATCAACCGGTTCTCCGAGCCGGTTCTTTTTTGTTGCAGGCAGACGAGGAAACGGAAGACTTGCGCCGAATTGCTTTGTTACGTCAGGCGGTAAACGCGGATCGATGGTCATCTGTTGTACGAGAATGTTTGGCGATGGAATCGTTTCGGTTTTGGCTGACTTTTCCCAACGATGAAACACGAAAAACGGAAACACTCGAAATCCAACGTCAAACGATTCGGCTCATGCCTCGTTCAGCAACGTTACATTTTATTTTTGCGGAACGGCTAAATTTAATGTACGAAAAAATCGGTAATACGGAATTGGCGGAACTGGCGTTGGACTATTATCGCAACGCTATTTTGTTGTACCCTAATGCTGCAAAACTTCGTGCACCTTACGTATTGTTTCTATGGAAGACAGCAGGAAATTCGGACAAAAAACGAAAAGAAGCGTTACGACAACGTGATCTTGCAATACAACTTGACGATCTCATGCCCTACGCCGATCAAAAACTAACACCAGAACAACGTTTATTGCTACTCAATTTATCCGCCAACGTTTTAGGTAACTTCTAAAATCCTTTAGCAAAGATTATTTTTCGACAAGATACACATGATTTACCGGATTTTATTTGATTTTTATCCTGTAAATTCAGTAAATCCTGTCAAAAAATAGGTTTTTAGAAGTTGTCTATAGGGAGTTTCTAAAAACCATACCCTTTTCAATAGTCTATTTGGTATTAAAATATTTTGGAGAGTCGTTGAGTATCCCTTATTTTATTCCTGGGTGGCGGTCTGTCTGTCCGGTTATCATTTTTCGAGCGGGACTGATGGATTTGGTTTTTTAATTTTAATTTTCTTTCCTTTATTTTTTATTCCGATGTTTCATTCTAATAGTTTACCTTCTTTTTTTGATCTTGAGCATCAACTT
>JAISBG010000038.1 GCA_031266315.1 Planctomycetaceae bacterium
TTTAGTTGACTTATTGTGATGTGAGATTTTGTAACTTCCAATCGTTTCCGTTTAATATTGAACCGTCTGGAAGTTGAAACGGTTTTTCGCCGAAGTTGACGGTAACAGTAACGCCGTTGGAAAATACGGATTGCTGAACCAAACGATCCGGCGACAAAATCCGGTGATCCGTCATTTCTGCGTAGGTGGTTGCGCGGGCTGTTTCAGTGGTTGTTTTGTAACTTTCGACGAATTGTTGTTTGTATTTATTCCAATGTTCCTGAGTAAACAGATACATTGGCGGAGTACCATACAAGACGTTGAGTAGATCACGTTTTCGCCAGACTTTTGGTATTCGGTTATTGTTATCGCCCCAATACCATTCCGCAACCACACAATCATGATAAACAAGTTCCCAAAGCGGTAATCGTAACACGGGATTCACTTGAAACCGTTCAATAACCGAATCAACATTATCAAGAAGTATCCACATATTCCGTCCTGCATCGAACACTTCATAAGGAGCAAGACTCATCATTCCTTCAAAGTGTTCACAAACAGGTACAGCGGCATCAATTCCGGCTTCGCTTCCGCAAACCAAGCCGAGATCACCAATGAGTTTGAGCAATTCGATTCTGTAACGTTTAGAATCACTTCGTGTCATTGGGTGGTCGGGATGATAACATTCATACCATGATGCGGCAACTGTTGTATCAAGAAATCGGGCAGTGAATGGTTTTGTTTCCAATTCTTTTGAAATACGTTCCCGTGCGTAGGAGACTGATTTGGAATCGCACATTATAGCGCAATGAATTTTCGGCAATGTTTTATCTTTTTGTTCCACTGCCCAACCTTTACGCCAATTTCCGTTTGGCTCTTTCCAATTGATGTCATGAGACCATGCTTCCACAATACCTTGAACTCCAACTTTGTCGAATTGTGCCGGATCCATAATGTCCTGATAATTATCATAACGGCTTGTTAAAACATGTTCGAGTTTATTTATTGCGATAATTGTTTCCGGTTTTGCACGATATCCGTTACTCCAAAGAATACGGTCAATACCGAATTGTTTCATTTCATTGATCATGTCGAGGTGGTGGTGGTGATCCCAATACCAAAAGTTTGCCATACCGGGTAAACGGTCAATATTCGGATTCTTTTTTACTTTTTCGCTTAATGGTACGAAAAGTCCGATTTTTTTGGAATACTCCCGATAACGTTTACAAATCGCGACATGACCGCCTTTATCGAGAAAAATGAAACGCAATATTCTTGGATACCGAAATTCTCCGAATGAAGATTTCCAGCCGGCATTAATTTGTAACAGTTCCGCCGAATCTCGGGTGAAATCAATGAAAGCGTCATCTGGTGTTTCGATAATTGCCATCATTCCGGCACCGGTTGCGTCATCAATTTGTCCCCAAAACGCCATGCTAATTCCATAGTAACCGCCATAAGCAATCAAACGTTTAACAATAATATCCTTTTCCGCAACAGGATAACTGATTCCTTCGTTCATCGGAACAATCAACCGGTCGCCGGATTTTGCCGTAAACGGCGGCGGATAGGAAATTTCCTCCGGCAATGTTCCTTTGCCGTCAAGCCGAACAACTAACTCCGGTAAACCGGATTCAAGTGTTATTGTTGCACGATATTTGGTCAGTGTTTCCATGTCAAGCAAACCAAGCACGCCGGATGAAGAATCTTCTTTGGGGAATGCAATGAGATTTTTGTTATAAGTCGGCGAAGGAGCCCAGACACGATCTGTACGTTTATCAGTTACGGAAAATGTTCCCGTAACAGGATGACATTCAACCGTCAGAAATTGGTTTTCAAATTTTATCGGTTTGGCATTTTTTACTGGTGTTTCGGGAGACTTTATTTTCGTTACAGTGAAACCGTCAAGCCAAACTGTTGATACGTTGGAACCGGTAATACGCGGTTCAATCGTTTCAATATCTTGCGGAATCATCAATGTTGAACGAAGAGTTGTCCATGTTGAGTTGCCGTAAATTTTTTTGATTCCGTAATCCCAACGAACAACGTCACCTGCTTTATTTCGGGTAATCACGGAAATTTCAACTGAACCGATTCCTTCAATTTTCAAATCGGCGACAAGTTCAAAAACATCACATGATGTTACGTTAATAAGGTTTTGTTCACCGAATGCCCAATCGTTTTCGCCGGAGTGTTCGAGTTTACTTACGGTTTTACTGTTACGGTCAGCAGCCTGCTCTGTTGAATATTTCAAAGCGTCGGCTTGACGTGACCAGACGTTACCATTTTGCAATGACCAATCTTGAGCGGTGCAAGGTAAAACACCGAAAAACAAAATAAAGGTCAAAAAAACAAAAAACGAGTTCATAATTTTTTTCATAATTTTTAAGTAGAAAAAAAGGGAGTGAATTGTTGTAAAAATAATTAACACAAATATTTGAAACATTGTTTTATTATTTGTTTTTTTATTTGTTGTCCGCATTAACGTAATTAAGCGGCAAATGGGTGTAAACGCGGGCAAGGACAGCGATATGAAAATCGCTTGCTTTAAAATTGTCGATGGGTTTGGCAAGGTAATGAGCAATCGGCGGTTTCATCGAATTGTCATCTGCTCTTGCAAAATCGTTAGTTCCGATTTTATGTTTCACCGCGTCGGCAACAAGTTCAAGGAATGACTGTTGATCTTTTGCATTTGCGGTACAAATAATCTGTTTCGTTTGCAGCCCGATACGTTGACGCACTTCCTGCATTCCTTGAATATCGACATATTCGCTTTGTAAATAGTCGATCTCTTTCAAAAGAGAAATTCCTTCGTATTCCAAACTCTTAATGTCATACGACGACAACCAAATGAAACAATTCGGTTTGATTTGTTTAGCGGTTGTTTTTATTTGCTGCCATACCCGTTCAATCGCTTTGCGGCGAAAAACGAGTTCTATTTCCGCCGTCATTTTTTCTTTGCCGGGGAATTTTTCTTCCATTAATTCTTGATACATCTCCTCTTCACACGGCAGCCATTGCAACGGCGGCAAGGGACTTTTTCCGCCGCCGGGATTGTGAAACCAATCCAGCATAAAACCGTCTATATCTGTTTTTTTCAGTGCTTCTTCAATAGATGCACATAAATAATTGAGATAGAGTTTTGTAAAAGGAATCCGCTGAAGACCTTTTTTATAACAAAAATCATGATATTCTCTTTCCCATCTTACGTTGTCGCCGAGACAAAAAGTTCCCATCACTTTTTTATTTTTCTGATGACCAAGCCGAACAATTTCTGTCAGAAAATCATGTTTCAGACCGGGTTGTTCCGGTGTAACACTGCTTTTATACCAAGCGTAACCATTGACACTAACAACAGGTACTTTAATTGTGTTACAACCAAGATCAAAATACCATTTCGCATGTTCTTTCGGATCAGCGTCTGCCCATCGACCGGGTTTAGCAACGCTGCCGTCCTGATTGAAATTAAAGTCAATAGTTAATGTACGGATTGGTTCGTCATCATTCGTTTTGTCGGCAGCCTGAATTGGTGAAATCCGATCCGGTTTCAAAAAACCAGTCAACGCCGTACCGACAGCAATCACTCCGCTCTGTTTCAGAAAATTGCGGCGAGTGTTTTTGTTTTCATTTGTTTTCATAAGATTTCTCCTATAAATTGAGGGTGGAAAGGTAAATTGGTTAATGATCCGTTGAATTGTTACATTGTAAACATTCAACTCAACCGTTAAAAAAAATTGTAACTATTTAGGCAATTGCGAAAAATCTCAATAAGGATTACTTTTTTTATTTGTATTGTTCAAGGTTGACGGTAAAAGTATTTTCTGTTTTGCCGACAACTATTTGGAGCGGAGTTTTGACGCGGTCGCCCAATATTTCAGGAACAATTGTTTTTGCGGTTCTCATTGCTTCTCTGAGGCGTGCGGTATATTGTTCCGCTTCTTCGCGGGTCATTTTATCCTTCTCTTCTTTGGATTTGGTGAGTTGTTCAAGTTCTTCGGGATTTTTGAAAATTGTTACTTTGAATGTTCCCTCCGGTATTCCCGATTCCATGTAACTCCCTTGATGAGTATAAATTTCGGCAACACCGCGATTATTTGTTTCACCGACAACCGACCAATTTTGACCGGGTTGTTCCGCTAAAAACATTATTTTTGCTTTTTCGACAGGTTGCCCCTGAGAAAGAACCGTGAATGTGTAGGAATACAGTTTGGGAAAATCAGAAGGTTTATGTTGAGGCGAACATCCGATCATAACCAAACTGATAAAAAATAATGTTACTAATAGATTTTTCATAACGATTTGATGGGTTAAGGTGTTTGATATTGTTATGTTCAAAGAAAAATGTAACAATTCAACCGAAGAGAATCAAACGGCTGAATCGTTACATTTTCCAATTCCTAACTACGGAGTCACAACAGATTCTCCGGCGTCGGCGGTTCCTAACGCTCCCCAAGTTCCGAAGGGACTGAGACCTGAAGTTGGCGACGCAGAAGCCAATCCGCTTGTACCGGGTGTTGCATTATTGATGGAATCATTGATAAAATGAACTGATCCATCTCCGTAAGTACAATTCGCTCCGCTGGTATGATTACTGGACGCTCCATAAATTCCTCGACTCCAATCACGAGTGCAGTTTGGAGTATTGGGAGCAAGAACGGTTTGAAAACCAGTTTGTGCCGGTTCACCGGAAGAAAAATCAGAACCTCGTTCTATATCAGCCCCTACTCCGGCAAGAGTATGATCCGGATTTTTAAGGCTTACACAAACATCAGGAACAAAAGTCCCGTCACTCCAACAAACAACAACATTTCCCTTGATCTCTAAACCGGAATAAACAGTAGGAGTGCATGTTTCTCCAAAGGCAATAGTGTTACTTGTTCCATCGGTAATCGTTGAAAAAGAAGAGTATTTCCAACGTCCCTGAAAAAATCCGCGTGTATTGGTTGCATAAACAGGGTCATAAACATTGGTCTGCTGATACTGATCTCCCAGACAAATCAGGTAGTTTAATTTTGTTTTATTTGCCCATCGATTGGGTGTTTTTGAATTACCGTCCGATGGACACTTTAACTCGTCAATACCCTCTTCACCAACAACGTAAGAGAATGTGGTACTACCGGGGTCGGCATTAACAGACGCAAGATACTTTTCGTAGCGGGCTGTTTGTTCCATAAAAGGAAAAAGATACATAAAGGCACTATCATATCCTGATCGTCCTTTATTCGGATTTGCCGCAGCCCAAGTTGCATCAGCTCTCAATGCTTTTCCTCCGCAACTAGCGGGAAAGGCAGCATGAGTATCGTGATAATTGTGTAACGCGATACCAAGTTGTTTTAATTTATTGGTACACTGCATCCGTCTTGCCGCTTCCCTTGCTGCCTGAACCGCTGGTAACAAAAGGGCGATTAACGCACCGATAATCGCAATCACCACAAGAAGTTCGACCAATGTAAAGCCGAACGGTGAAGAACGAAGGAGTTGTAAGAATTTTGCGGAAAAGTATTGAGAAAGTGAACACTCTCCGCTCTCATTTTTTAACTCTTCCCTACATACTGCCCCCCCCCCCCTGACCTGCCCATTTTAACATTTGACATTTCACCGTGTTTTTTGGGGAGTGGTTCAAAGCGTTTTCTATAAAGTTTTTCATTGTTAAGTTCCTTATCTACAAGGTTTATCGAAATTCCGCGTTTCACCCGCTGCAACATAACACAGCGAAAAAATACAACGCGATTGAATAAGATATAAAGTTTATAAAAAATAAAGCCGGATGTCAAGAGGTATTTTTTCTTTTTTAGATATTGAAAAAGTTTTGCTGAAGAGATTGACCACTTTGATTGGTCTGTTGGTAATATCCTCAAAATTCCGAATCAATCGGTCTTTTTCAAGGAGTCCATGCTAAATTTAGGATACTTATCGACGCAGGGGGTTGTCCGAATTTTCTATTTGGATTACAATCTGGGTTTGTAATTTTCTGACTGCCTTAACTTTGCTTTAACTTTTTGTGTTCGATATGAGTTTATTACGTCCCGATTTTGCGAAGTGCAATAATCTTGTGCCGGTTGTTACTCAGGATGCGGCAACCGGTGAAGTGTTGATGTTGGCTTACATGAATGAAGATGCCTACAACGAAACCCTGAAAACCGGTAACGCTGTTTATTTTAGCCGCAGCCGGAATAAGTTGTGGCGAAAAGGAGAAGAAAGCGGCAATATCCAGAAAGTTTCCGGCGTGTTTCTTGACTGCGATACGGATACTATCCTGCTTAAAGTGGAACAGATTGGCGGTGCCGCCTGTCACGAAGGTTATAAAACTTGTTTCTTTCGTGAAATAACTCCCGACGGTTTTAAAATTGTCGGTGAACGTGTTTTCGATCCCAAAAATGTTTATGGTACAAAATGATGTTTTATTGTTTGTGATTTATGACTAGCGTCACAAATCCCCAACACAAACGATGAACTAAAAATTACGAACTATGAATTAAAACCCTCTCAACCACAAATTCCAAACGAGATGCCTAAATCTGATATTAAAATTATTGGTGAATCAATTAACGATTCGGTTCCTTCCACACACCAACTTTTTGAAAACGGCAATATTGACGGTATCAAAGAATTGGCGTCGTTTCAAGATGAAAAAGGATCAACTTATATTGATGTCAATGTTGGTGGTCGTCCGGCGGAGTTTCTGGCGGAAATTGTTCAAACGGTTCAAACGGTAACACGAAAACCGCTCTCTATTGATACGCCTGATCCGGTGTTAGCCGAAGCGGGGCTGAAAGCCTACGACGATTCGGCGGGGTTGCCGCTTCTCAATTCCATTTCGCCGCTCCGAAAAGAGATGTTCGAACTGTACAAAATTAAACCGTTCCGCCCGATTCTTTTGATTTCCGAAACAATTCAAGACGGCAAAGCCGGAGCCTGTCATACGGCACAGGAAACTTATGATGCCGCGAAATTACTTCTTGCGGAAGCGAAAAAAGCGGGTATTCCAAACAATGATTTAATTTTCGATCCGGGAATTGCTCCGGTCGGTTCCGACAGTGAAGGTAATTTGTCACGACTTCTTGCGGCGTTAAAACTGATTTATGATGATCCGCAGTTTGCCGGTTTTCACGCTTCGGTGGGGTTGAGTAATTTTACGGTGATGTTGCCGCCAAAACGGAAAGACGGTTCGCTTGTCAAAGGACCGCTCGAAAGTGCTTTTTTAACTCGTGCGATGCCGTTGGGTCTTGATTTTGTGATTGGTTCTGTCAAACGCCATTACGAAATTCTGGAGGAAGGTGATCCGGCTCTTGTATGTATTGATGATTGTGTTCGGCTTGGCGGGTTTGATTCCATTATGCGCGTCCGTAGTTTCTATAAATAGATTGACTTGTATTCCAAACAGACCGTGAATTTGTGTTTGATTATTAGTCTATTTCATTTTCGGGAAACGGGATGCGAAGGAGTTGTCCTCTATCAAAAGGAGAAGAAATCGATGCGAATATTGTATTATCTGATCATTATTAACATTTTTGTATCTGTTTCGATGCTTTGGGGCGAACCGTTACAATATCAAGGAACACCGAATCTTCCCGGTAACGGTAAACATGTTGTTTTGGTTTCCGGCGATGAGGAATACCGTTCTGAGGAAGCGGTTGTTCAATTGGGTCGGATTCTTGCCAAACATCACGGATTTGATTGTACGGTGCTTTTTGCAATCAATCCTGAAACCGGTGAAATTGATCCGGTTTATACAACAAATATTTCCGATATTCCGGTTTTGAAAACGGCTGATGTGTTGGTGGTCAATCTCCGGTTTCGTAATTTACCGGATGAACAGATGCAATATTTTGACGATTATTTCCGTGCCGGAAAACCGGTGCTGGGTATGAGAACATCCACTCATGCTTTCCGTATTCCGAAAGATAGGAAGTTTGCCCGATACAGTTTCGATTATCACGATGATACGGGAAATTGGGAACAAGGGTTTGGACGGAAAATATTAGGTGAAACATGGATTGACCATCACGGGCATCATGGACATGAAGCAACACGAGGAATAATTGTTTCGGGAAAAAATACACATCCGATTGTTCGCGGTTGCGATGATATTTTTGGTCTGACCGATGTGTATCGTGTTCGGTTGCCGCTTCCCGGTGATTCGATGCCGTTGGTTCTTGGTCAAGTGCTTGCAGGCATGAAACCGACCGATCAACCTGTTGCCGGTTCCAAAAACGAACCAATGATGCCGATTGCTTGGACAAAAACGTACAAAATTGATGACGGCAAAACCGGAAATGTGTTTACAACAACAATGGGATCATCGCAAGACCTTGAAAGTGAAGGGTTGCGCCGACTTTTGACGAATGCGGTGTATTGGCTTGCCGGATTGGAAACGGTTATTCCGGAACGTGCCAATGTCGGAATTGTCGGCAATTACGAAACTCTTCAAATGGGTTTCGGAAAACACAAAAAAGGAATGAAACCGGAAAATTTCGCTCAATATTAAAAGAAATAATGTTGAGTTTTTGGTGATGTTCGCGTAAATACATAAATAATTATAAAAAATGTGTAACATCGTCAGGTTGTCTTCAAAAGGTGAAATAATCAATGAATTATATTAACGTCTTATTTGATCTGGATGGGACATTGACTGATCCGTGCGAAGGAATAACAAATTCTGTAAAATATTCACTTGAAAAATTCGGCATTGCTGAAAAAGACAACGGGAAATTAAAATTGTTTATAGGACCGCCGTTGGAAAAATCATTTATGGAATATTACGGTTTTGATAAAAACACCGCTCAAAAAGCCGTCAAATATTATAGAGAATATTTTTCAGAAAAAGGAATTTATGAAAATTTATTGTATGAAGGAATAGAAAATGTGTTAAAAGAATTAAATGCCCAAAGTAAAAACTGCATTATCGCAACATCAAAACCGGAAATATTCGCAATAAAAATAGTCCGATATTTTCAAATAGAAAAATATTTCAAATATATCGTTGGAAGTAATATCGAAGGAACTTTTATTGAAAAAGAAGATATTATAAAGTCTGTTTTGGAAAAATATAAATTAAAAAATGACGTAACTATAATGGTGGGAGATAGAAAATACGATATTATAGGAGCAAATAAAAATAGAATAAACAGTATCGGTGTATTATATGGATATGGAACAAGGGAAGAGTTGGAAAAAGAAAAACCAACCTATCTTTGTAATCGTGTCAATGAATTATTGCAATTATTATAAGTGAACTTCGTAATAATTCAGTGGAATTTTTGTCGAAATAAAGTAAACAACCACAAGGTGGGCGATCCGTCCGCTGGACGGTCGCGCCGGTTGACTCGCATTGACTCCAAAACGGAAGGCAACACAAGTTGCCGTCGTTATTCTAATTCACTGTCGGCTATCGCCGACGCAACCTTTTAACAAATAGCAAAAGGTTACCCACCTTGTGGTTGCCTACCTCTTGAATTTTATCCATAAAATCGATTATTGATGAAAACTCCACTGAAATATTATTCGTTTTTTTTATTTCGTTCGGATATTCGGCAGAAACCACGTAATCAATCCTAAGAGCGGCATGAACGAACAAATATCATAGACTAATTCAATTCCGCCATGATCGGCAAGACTGCCCAGAAAAGCAGAGGCAATACCGCCGACACCAAATGAAAAACCGAAAAATAAACCGGCAATTGTTCCGACTCTGCCCGGAACTAATTCTTGTGCGTAAATCAAAATTGCCGGAAACGACGACGCCATGATAACTCCAATAATAACAGTTAATACGCAGGTTTCCCAAAGCGAATCAACATAAGGCAATAATAATGTAAACGGAGCCGCACCGAGAATGGAAACCCAGATCACATATTTTCGTCCGATTTTATCGCCGACAGGACCGCCGATAATTGTTCCGGCGGCAACCGCAAAAAGAAAAATAAATAAATAAATCTGAGAATATTGTACGGAAACATTGAACTTTTCAATAAGGTAAAACGTGTAAAAATTCGTCAGGCTAACCGTGTAAACATTTTTTGAAAAAACAAGCAGCAATAATATTGCAACTGAAACAATGATGTTGTATTTTGACAACGATAAATGTTCGGTTTTTGATTTTTTTTGTTCTGTTTTTTTCGGTAGTTTAATTTGTTCCAATTTTCGTGCATACCAATGTCCGATAGGAATCATGAAGAGAATGGCACAAAAAACGACAATTCCAAACCAGGCGATATTTTTTTGACCGTAAGGAGCGATGAGGAGTGCGGCAAGGAGTGGTCCCAATGAAGAGCCGGCGTTTCCGCCGACCTGAAACAGAGATTGAGCCAATCCAAACCGTCCGCCGGAAGCGATGTAGGCAATTCGGGAAGATTCCGGGTGAAAAACCGCCGAACCGAAACCAATCAACGCAACAGAAACAAGAATCAACGGAAAATTCCACGCTTGCGAAAGCAAAATAATTCCTGCCAATGTTGAAGTCATTCCGATTGGCAACGCATACGGTTGCGGATATTTATCGGTGTACCAACCGACAATCGGTTGGAAAATCGACGACGCAAACTGAAATGTTGTCGCAATCAACCCGATTTGAGTAAACGACAACAAAAGCGAATCTTTCAATAACGGATAACTTGCCGCAATCAGTGATTGAAACGTATCGTTGAAAAGATGTGAAAGACACAATGCCCAAAGAATAAGATAGACGGTTCCTTGATTATTGTGTTGGATTTTATCTTCATCCTTGATTGTATTCATCTATAATAATTTCCCGATGAATATTTGTTCGATATTCTCTTGTTGGTCAGAATGTACAAGATAGTTATGATTTTTAATTATCCGAATGATTTCCAGATTGTCAAGACCATATTACAAAGCAATTCTGAAGAAATACGAATTGGGTTATAATTACCCGTAATTTATTGATTTATGTCACAAAAAAAACGATTGCAAATAGAGTAATATTTCAGTGGAATTTTTTCGTTAAAAATTTGTAAAAGTAGGCAATCACAAGGTGGGCAACCGTTCACTGAATGGTTGTGTCGGCAATAGTCGACTGTGAACCAGATTAACATTGGCAAATGGTGTTGCCTTCCGTTTTGGAGTCAATGAAGACTCAACCGGCGCGACCGTTCAGCGAGTCGTTTGATAAATAGCCCACCTCTCGATGCGGATTGCCTACCTTTAACGAAAATTTCACTGAATTGAATTATTAACAATTTCGCATCCTTCTGCGTTTTTAGCACATTTTCGCGTGTTAAAAAAATACTTGTTTGTTGACGTTGCGGAATATTAGGAAAAATTTGTCCGTTTCGGAAAAAATATTAAGAAAAATATTGAGAAAAAATATTAAATTATCTGGATTGGGAGAAAATTCTCTTGAAATAAATAAAAAAACATGATAATATTTACAGGAATGTTTCGTGTTTTGATCGAATTAATTGTTTTTTCGATCTTTTGTACCAAAAACTCTATTTCGGAGCCGTATCTATGAAATCATCCCAACTAAAATCAAACCGAGAGGATGTTCGCCGTTCACGGCGGAATTTTTTGGAAAAAATCGGTCATGTAACTGCAGCAGTCAGTGTCTCGACCACCGGAGCGGTTGTCACTCCGGATCTTGTTACCGGCGTAGTCTTTGCGGAAGAAGAAAATTCCGGTCCGATTGACTGCGGTCCACCGCCCAAAGCTGTCAACGCTACGCAAACCGGCGGCGAAGGTTTCGCTCCGCTTCCGCTTCCCGTAACGCCGCTTCGCCGAAGTGAAAAGAAACGTCCGCCAAGTCCGCCATCGTTAATCGGGAAATTGGCTCTTGGTGCTCCTCGTTTTGTCGTTAAAGACGGTAAACAAACAATGTATCGCGACTGGATGACAGATCCTGCCGATGTGAAAACGCTTCTCGATTGGACAAATTCTAAACTTGGTATCAATTATCGCGGTGTCGAATCTGATTTGTCCTCTTTTTCCTTCGACCCGCGCGAACTTCCGGCGTTGCTTGTTGCCGGTCACAATAAATTTGAATTAACCGACAAAATACGCGAAGACCTTGCCCGATATGTTCTCGATGGCGGAACAATTGTTGCGGATGCCTGTTGTGGTTGGAAGGATTTTACCGAATCGTTCCGGCGCGAAATGGGGTTGATCTTTCCGCAACGTCCTATGCGAAAAATGTTACCGGATAATCCGGTGTTCGCTTCTTATTACAAGTTGAACCAGCAGTTTAACTACAAAAAAGGGGACGGAACCGAATATTCGGCGGAACCAAGTCTCGAATCAATTGAAATCGGTTGCCGTGATGCGGTTATTTTCTCAACGGCGGATATGACTTGCGGTTGGGACGGACACGAACACGATCGCGGAACACGAATGACCATTGATTTAGCGCGTCAGGTCGGAGCAAATATTGTTACGTATATGCTCGGAACATTCCAATTGGGACGATTTTTGAGCACTTCAAAAGTCTATCACGAATAAGGAGAACCAAGCCGTGACGATTTTGTTTTTGCTCAGATTGTTCACGAAGGAGATTGGGATCCTGATCCCGATGCCGTCCATAATCTGATGAAATTCGTCAAAGAAAATACGACAATGGAAGTCAAATTTAAACGGCAAAATGTCCAGATGAAAGATCAGGTGGCGTTGACGTATCCATTATGGTATATGACGGGACATCGTGATTTCATTTGGTCGGACGAGGAAGTTTCACGGCTTCGGCAGTTTGTCAAGGCTGGCGGTATTTTCTTGGCAGATGCTTGTTGTGGTCGGAGTTCGTTTGATTCGTCATTCCGGCGGGAAATACGCAAAGCGTTTCCAGATCAAACCTTAGAACCGATTCCTTTCGATCATCCGCTTTACAACAACCAGTTTACCATTACCAAAGCCGATTACACGCCGCGTACTTACGAAGATTTCGGTCAGTTGGAACGACCGGAGTTGGAGGCGGTCATGTTTGAAGGTAAACCCGGAGTGATTTACAGCCGGTTTGATCTTGGCAACGGCTGGGAACAATTCCCGCACGCCTACGCTTACGGTCTCAAAGATCGTTCCGCTCTTGAAATCGGAACCAACATCTTAGTTTATGCGGTAACACACTAATCCCGCAAAAAACATCAAAAAATCGGGGACTTTATCTAAATATAAATATAGATTAAAGTCTCCTTTTTTTATTACGGAAACAATTCTTGTAATTATTTACTGGAATTTTCCTGATTCTACCGAATTAGGTGTTTCCCGCCGGAATAGTAAAATCATTGGTAATATTTCAGCAGAATTTTCATTAAAGGTAAGCAATCATCAGGTGAGCGACCTTTTGTAGGTGGGCAACCTTTCGCTGAAAGGTTGCGTCGGCGTATTCGCCGACAGTGAATCAGATTAACAATAGCCAATTGTGTTGCCGACCATTTGGGAATCTGATTGCTAGCCGGAAATAGGGTACAAGTCGGCTATCGCCGACGCGACCTTTCAGCGAAAGGTCGCCCACCCATTTTCGCCGACAGTGAATCAGATTAACGACGGCAAACCGAGTTGCCTTCCGTTTTGGAATCAAATTGTTAGCCGCCAACAAGGGCAAGTCGGCTACGCCGACGTAACCTTTTAGCGAAAGGTTACCTACCTCTTGAAGTTACCTACCTCTTGAGTTTTATCCATAAAGTCAGTTAATAAAATTCCGCTGAATAATTACGACGCTTTCTATGATTCACAATTCACAAACCACAAATCAAAAATAGTACAAAAAAAAGCAAATAAAACATGAATGGATTTTCCAAAGCGGTTTTTCCGGTTACATTTATATCGGTAACTATTTTTTTGTTGCTTTTCTGTGGTATTCCCGGTTTTCGTGACGGGGCGCATTTTTATGCTCCGCTGTTTCAATATCTTTACGACGAAATTGCTGCGGGGCGTTTACCGCTTTGGAATCCTTACGAAAATCTTGGTCAACCGCTTGCGGCAAATCCGACAACCGCAATTTTTTATCCCGTAACACTGTTCACGCTTGGAATTTCCGTACTTTTTCAGTTTGATTCGCTCACGGCGTACACCGGTTATGTTGCCGGACATTTTTTACTGGCGTTATTTTTATGTTACCGTTTGGCGCGATGTTGGGGTTGCAGCCGTGAAGCGTCAACATTCGCCGCTCTTTGCTATGCGTTTAGCGGTAACGTTTTATTTCAGTGGAATAATGTACCGTTTTTGGTCGGTGCCGCGTGGTTGCCGGAAGCGGTTCGTCAGGCAGACCGAATGATTCTTCGTAACAAAATTCGATACGCGGTTGGTTTTGGTGTTGTTCTGGCGTTGATGATTCTCGGCGGCGACCCGCAAGCCGCTTACAACGCGATACTTTGCGCTGTAATTCAATGGGCAATCGAATGTCGGAAATGGAAATTACGGCAATGGAGAAATTTATATTATTTTTCGTTTCTATTTCCGATGTTCCATTTTCGGTTATTATTGTTGTTTCTTTTATCCGGCGTGATTGTTTTTTTCATTGCGGCGGTTCAGATATTGCCTGCTTGGGAATTGGGAACTTTTTCAGACCGTACTTTAGCAACACATCAACAAACGATTTATTCTTTTTCTGTTCCGCCGTGGCGATTGGCTGAATTTCTGTTACCGGGAGTCGGCGGTTGGCAGTTTCCTGAAAATGCCCGATGGTTTTCGGCGTTACCGTTCGATAATGAAATCTGGGTTCCGTCGTTTTACATGGGATTTCTGCCGGTTTTGCTGACAATCTTTTCATTTTGCGGATGCCTAAATAATGTTGATACGAATATCAATCATGTCCTGCTTAATTGCCGAATTTTTGTTGCGTTTATTGTTTTTCTGATTTTTGCTTTCGGCAGTTTGGGAAATTGGTTTATCATTTATCCGATTCTGACGTATTTACCAAGTTACGATATGTTCCGTTATCCGGCAAAATTGTTGGTTGTTGCAACGTTAATGCTTGCGATTTCTGCCGGTGCGGGATTTGACCGGTTAAAGTATGAAGAATCATTCCGACGGCGTATCAAAATTGCTCTTTGGATTTATTACATTCCGGCGATTTTTGTTTTGATAATTATATTATTTCAAGTTAATATTTTTCCGGCTGTTCCGAATTGTCCGCTTTTCGGTACGTTTAACACCGCAACCGCCCGATCAGGACTTTTATTCACATCGATTTCTGTTTTATTTTTTACGTTCCTGATTCGCCGGGTAATTCATTGGAAATCCGCTCCGTATTTTTTGCTCTTTTTTGTTGCGTTGGATTTATTGACCGCGAACACTTGGATGTTCGCAACCGTTCCGAACCGCGAACGAAATATTGCAACGTTTTTTGACAACAATACGGCAGAAAAAACAATACCTGTACGAATTTATCGTTTTCCGGTTTGGTATCCGGCGGAATTTGAAACAACGTCGTCCAAACAACGTTTAGCAGAAGCGATTTGCTGGGACAAAGTATCGCTTTTTCCAAAATACACGTTACCGCAACGAATAAACGTCATTGATGTTCGTGGAACGCTGATGCCGAAAGATTACAACGCTGTTGCCGGCAAACTCCTTTCCGAATGGAAATACGGCGTACCGGGGATTTTTGAAACACATCTTGCACGGCTTGGAGTTCAATATGTTGTTGCGCCCGGTCACATAAATCTTGACGCGGAACAGATTGATTTATCGAACAATAAATCGCTTTGGAAAATCCGTAATCCGCTTGAACGTTCTTATGTTTTGTTTGAACCGAACCGGTTAGTTATTGATGTTTCACAAAAAGAATCGGGAACGGTTATTATTCCTGAACAGTATTGGCAAGGTTGGCGGGCTTTCCTTGAAGACGGTAAGGAAGTTCCGATTAGACGGGTTGAAGAAGTGTTTCGTGGAGTTGATTTACCGGCGGGCAAACATCGCTTGACAATGATTTATGATCCGCCGCTTTTCAAATTCGGAGCAATCCTGAGTTTATCGGGTTTTATTGTAATATTATTTGTTTTTGTTTTCGGGACGGTTGTTCAAGGGCGAAGCTTGTCGCATTGCCGGCTACGGCGTACACTTGCATCTTGTCCTTAAAGTCCCTTATGTCCTTCGTGTCCCCAATGTCCTTTTTTGCGGGGACGAAACATTAGCGGGAAGCCGGTGTTGAATGTGAACTTCCAATATTGGTGTACGATTCCTAAGTCCGTAGGACTTGAATGTGGATAACCCCGTGCAAACGGAGTGCAGCACGGGGTTAGGCAACCTCCTCAGCCGGAACTGCGTAGCAGTTCAACAGAGAAAATTTTTGATTATATCGGATTAGGTGTTTCGGTGTTGAAAATTATGTAGGATTTGAATTTAAATAAGTAGAGTAGAAGAGGGACGTGTTTTGTCTCCTCTTCCCTCTTCCCACCGTACATGTGGATTTCCCCCATACGGCGGTCATTGATGTACTCACTGCAAGTTTTCACGAGTTGCCA
>JAISBG010000047.1 GCA_031266315.1 Planctomycetaceae bacterium
ATGAGGTAATGAGGTTGGTTTGGGAGAATCCATTAGGCTACTGAGGTTGTTTTGTTTGGAAAATGAGGTTGACGATAGATTGCTTTTACGTAATCGAAACAATCCAGTGAACCTTTAAAAAATAACAAATTAATGACTCACGCATTACAATTACAAAAAAACGCAAAAGAGTATCACAAACCCAAAATCATTTAATCTTATTCTGAGTTTGCGATCTCTTTTGCAAGTGATCTATTGTCACGGAATCGTAACAGTTTGACCGTCTGCCCCGTCGCCGAGATAATACAAGGTCATGTGGTCAATTGTCGGTGAAAGCGAATGGACGGAACCATCGCAAAACAAAAAGTTTACAACACCGGAATGACTACTTCCGAATCCGTATCTGCCCCAAATGGAAAGTCCGCCGGAGTTGTAATCGGGTCCCATTGTCTCCCATGCGTCATCCGCAACCGTACTCGGTTTATCAGTCGGTGAACGTGCAATTATCGGCGACTTACTGGTGTCAGCATGGATTAAACGTGCAACATTGAACACTTCATTGTTCGCATTTGCCGCAGTGAGAATTGAGCCGTCCCATTGCTCATGTTCTATTCTTGCTTCGGAATCCAATGCGTGTAACGGAATAAATTTTTCGCCGAAACAAACGGTATTACTGGTACCGTCTTTTAAAGACGCAAAACTTGAACGTGGAACCCATGAGAGGATATCCGTCCGGTTATTGACATCATGAGCACCGCTGCCGCTGAAAAATGAGAGTTCGGAAACCTTAAAGATACCGGTAATTTCAGGTTCCTGAGGTGCGTAATAAGTATATGCTGCCCAATAATCTTCGCGGGTTTTGGCAATAACCGCACAATAATCACCGCGAGGTCCTGTTATTGCTCTACCGTCACTAAATCGTGTCGCGCAGAATTTTCCGGGACTTCGCCGTGACGGACAAAAATAGCACGGCACAGAGGAAAGTTCTTTTCGCCGTTCATCGTTTGAGAGTTCTTCAAACCAATTTGTCGGACGTCCGCCAAATGTCCCTGTCGTACTGGAAGCCCAAAGTGTGTAACCGGCATTGGGAGCCTTCATATTACTGTACACTTCGTAAAGTGCTGCCTGCTCAATATACGGATAGAGCAAAACATGTACTGAAAGGTCCCAATCAAAAACCACGACCGGCGGCATTCCATTTTTGGCACTGTGGAAATTTTGAATTCCAAGCCCAATTTGTTTGAGATTATTGGTACATTGCATTCGTCTTGCCGCTTCTCGGGCTGCCTGAATCGCCGGTAAAAGTAACGCGATCAAAAGACCAATAATAGCAATGACCACTAAAAGTTCCACCAAAGTAAAACCGAAAAAATAATTGAATCTTTTTTTCATAATAAAAATCCTTTACTAAAAAATTGAACGAAAAAGGTTCTTGTGAACGTTAAAGAATTGATTTTGTTGCGAATATTGTTACGGACGTTTGGGTTCACCGCCGTCACGTGAACCGACAGCTCCCCAAACTCCAAAAGGCGAAGAACCCGAACGGACACACGAAGCCGTTTGGTCTCCACAGTCAATCGTATTTGAGATAAATGAAACACTGGCATCGGCAAAAGCAACGTTACAACCAACGGCATGCGCACTGGTTGGCGGAGCAATAATCGGATTGCCATCGGCGTTGCCGGAAATACAACTCGGTGAATTAGGCGGCAAAATGGTATTGAACCACGTGAACGGACTGCCGCCGTCGATCCATCGTGTCGATGGTTTTTCTCCTATGACATCAATACCACTTTTGTAATAATTTTTGTCCGATGTTTCAAAACATTTCTGTGGTGTGAAAGCCGAGTCTTCGCAACTATTGTAATCATTGTTTGGAAAAACATCGGAAACAGAATGAGCAATATTTTCTAAAAGCGGATATTTGGTTCCCGATGTGTAAACTCTGTTAGGTACATGACTTAGCCGTTCACTAATAATAACAGTGTTACTGGTACCATCAATGATACTTTCGAGACCGACACGAAGTTGGGGTTGAAAAGTTCCGCGTGAATAGAATGAATCTGCTTCCGTCGAAAAATTTCTGTTCTCCAATGGGTAGGGAGCATAATCACCGGCACTGCACATGTAATTTCCACGCCCACAATCCCCCGATCCCCATCTCAACGCAAAACCATCAGAGGGACAGGTAATACCCGCAACTTGGTTGTGTTTGTGGCTGTTGTCCCAACTAAATTCACTTGAGATTGTTTGTTTAATGTTGTCGTACAACGCATTCTGTTCAATGAACGGCAAAATGGGTACGATAAAACTGTAACGTCTGCCTGAATTTGTTGCGGAAACTGGGGTCGCGTCAGTTCCGTGTGGCAGGTTCTGTTGGTTGACATCGCAATGGTTGTGCATCGCGAGCGCAAGTTGTTTGATTTGGTTAGAGCAAGTCATGCGTCTTGCTGCTTCTCGTGCTGCTTGCACGGCTGGTAGCAGAAGCGCAATCAGAACTCCGATAATCGCAATCACCACAAGAAGTTCGACTAACGTAAAGCCGAATGGTGAGGAACGAATGAGTTGTAAGAATTTTGCGGAAAAACATTCGGAAAGCCCACTCTCTCCGTTGCTATTTCTTAACTCTCCTCTACATACTGCCCCCCCCCCCCCTGACTTCCCCATTTTAACATTTGAATTTTCATTGAATTTTTCAAAGCGTTTTCAATAAAGTTTTTC
>JAISBG010000087.1 GCA_031266315.1 Planctomycetaceae bacterium
TTTCGATTTTTCGTGTGTTTGACTGATTTTTTTACCGGTGCGTAACATGATGAGGTAATAACTCAAAATATGTTAGGAAATACATCAGTAGGATTGCAAATTTTTCCCCCGCCCCTTTAAGGGACGTGTCCGGGACTTCGGGACACGTGTCCGAGACTTCGGGACACGTGTCTGGGACTTCGAGACACGTGTCCGAGACTTCGGGACACGTGTCTTTTCACCTCTTTCAACCTCTTTTCACGTCGTTTTCGCAAGTTCCGCGTTTTAAAAACGAGATAAAGAGGTTAATTTTAATCCTACTGTTACAAAGTTTGACCCTAATACTCTTGCGCAAGCAGTATTAGGGTCAAAAGAAGTGGACAATTTATCAAAAATCTTTCACTGAAGGGTCGTGTCGGTTGAGCATTACTTGATCTTAACTTCCATAACGATTAAACCAAGCGCGTTGTCCGAATGATTTTTTCGTGTTTGGTTTTCCTTGTTTTTCCGGTACGCCGAGCGGTAAAAGGATTCGGACTTCCTTATCATTTGGTACGGAAAGTATTTCCGCGATTTTGGCGGCAATCGTTCCGCGAATGGCTCCGTCAATCCAAACCGCTGCGTAACCAAGTGCAGTAATTGCCAGCAACATATTTTGTGTTGCGGCGGCACAGTCTTCAATGAAAAACGAAAGATTTCCATAAGCCGGAGTTTTGTCGCAAACACAAACAATCATGGCTTGAGCGGTCATACAAACTTGTTTTCCGCCGGTTTCCTTCGCAATTGCCTGAATCGTTGCCGGATCATCGACAATCACAAAAGAAACAGATTGTGCATTGCAACCGGTTGGAGCGTCAATGCCCGCTTGAACAATCTTACGCAGGTCTTCATTAGGAATTTTCTTATCGAGAAACACGCCCCGATAACTATAACGTTTTCCTATTGTTTCAAAAAGTTCCATAAAATTAATCTCAAGGTAAAGTGTTAATGGAAAGGTTGATAACTCATGTTACGCACCGTAGGTAAAAAGTCGGTCAAATATACATCAACTCGGTAAGATTGTGCGTTTTCCTCCGCCCTGCAAGGGCAATACAAGCCAGCCCGCCGCAACGCGGCGGGTAAATCCCGCCCGAACAATCGCCCTGTAAGGGCAGCATAACTATTATTACTTTTTCCATCGGTATGCTGCCCTTTCAGGGCGGCGTGTTATTGGTTCTCACCCGCCGCGTTGCGGCGGGCTGGCTTGTGTTGCCCCTAAAGGGGCGAAGGAAAAACTTGCTATCCTATCGGATATCAAAATTCTGATGTTAATGTATGGTTGACCGACTTTTCGCCTACGAGGCGTAACATGAGTTAATAACGTGAAACGAAAAGCAGGAAACGGAAAACAAACTAAACTATAAATTGTTTACACATTTCCTGTTAATCCGATAAAGGTACAATTAAATTAAGGAGTCCATTCTTTTTTTGGTTTTGGTTCAATGACATTTGCGGTTTTGAAATTTCGGATTTCCTGTTCCGTTTTTTGGACGGATTCGGTATTACACAAAATTTCAAAATACAGTTCGAATGTCCGTGATTCACCCGGTTTTAACGCAACAACACGACCTTGTTCTTTTTCAAAAGACCGGTTGTTTGGAAAATTGACGGACGGTTCCAGACCGCACACATAGCCGTCGGTATTGGCGAGGCGGCTTTTCCAGAACGAAAAATAGGGAAATGAATTCCGGTTGAAGCCGAGAACCAGTCCGCGATTTTCATGAGAATTGATGAGCAATGTTTTACAGTAACCGTTTTGATCGGCACCGGGTTCAAAAAAGAAAACCACTTCTTCACTTCCCGGTGTTTCGTTACCGAGTTTGTCCCATTCCGAAAGATTTTGTACTGCCGTTTCGGTTCGCGGAGCCATTCTTTCAAACGGAACGACAACACGGCTTCCCGGCAACGCAAACGGTTGACCGGTATTGATATGATATAAAAGTTCAAACTCACTCGGTTCGGCGGAAAGATTCGTAACCGTATCTCGAACCACAAATTTTGTAGAACCGGCATACGTTGTCAATGAAGACTGTAGTTCCAGTTTTTTGAAAAACAATTTTGATTCAATTATTTTTCCGGCAAGTGTTATTTCGCCGGTTTCACGATTGACGGAGAGCGAAAGATGATGTGCCGGAAGGTTGGCGATACGTCCGTGCAATGGATAACGTAACGTTCCGTTCGTGTCAAATTCCGGTGAACCGTTGCTTTCCAACCCGCAACGTACCAACCATTCGTCAAAACCTTCGAGCCAACCAAGACCGTTCGGGTCATGAATTGGAACCCAAGACGGATGAACCGGTCCCAAAACCGGCGAATCCCATTTTAGTTCAACATCACCGCATTGGGCTTTCCAAATCCCCATGCCTCGTGTGGGCAAAATTTCCAATGAAATTCGTCCATTATTTAGGTTAACCACATCAACATTATCGGAAATTCCGCCGTGAAGCCGATGTTTGCTGATATGAATTGGAACTTTATAATTCTCATTGTGTTGTTTGAGCAATTCTGAAAATTCAAAAAATTCCTGAAAGACGCCTTGTTTTACGTCAATCAAAGTCCATTGTTGCTGGGACATGAAATCGACTCCTTACACTTTTTTGAACAAAAACAAAATAGAAACAAATTTACCAATCACCGAAACACAACATAAAAGGAATTCTTGTTGCGATGAAAAACACGATTCAATTACTCTATATTATACCAAGCGGAAAACTTATTACAACTGTGTATAATTACAAATTTTCTGATTCCACCGAATTACCGGATTGAGAGTCTCCCAACGGAATAAAATAATTGGGATAATATTTCAGTGGAATTTTCGCTAAAGGTAGGCAATCATAAGGTGGGCGACCTTTCGCTGAAAGGTCGCGTCGGTGTACTCGCCGACAG
>JAISBG010000115.1 GCA_031266315.1 Planctomycetaceae bacterium
GCTTCCATCACACCGCCGGTAACTCCGAAAATCGCACCTGCGCCAGAATATTCGCTCAAAAGATTATCGTAAGGGACAGGTTCAAGTTTCAATAGGTCGAGTCCGCGTAATTTGACGAGTTTTGCCAATTCGCGGGTGGTGATTACCAAATCGGTATCTCGAATACTGGGATCACCGATTTTCAAACCGGAATGATTCATTTCCGGTCGTCCCGCTTCAAATTTTTTAGCGGTGCAGGGCATGACGGCAACGGAAAAGATTTTTTTCGGATCAATACCGCGTTTTTCGGCGTAATATGTTTTAATCATTGCGCCGAGCATGGACATTGGCGATTTTGCCGACGACAAATTGGGCAACAAATCGGGGTAAAAATATTCGCAATACCGTACCCAACCCGGACAACACGAGGTGAATTGTGGGACCGGAGCGTTTAATTTACCGGTAATCCGTTGTACCAATTCGGTGGCTTCTTCCATAATGGTGAGATCGGCGGAAAAATTGGTATCCAAAACGGTATCGAATCCAAGCGATTTGAGAGCCGCGACTTGCCGTCCTTCCACATTGGTTCCCGCCGACAACCCAAATTCTTCGCCTAACGCAACACGTGTGGACGGTGCGGTTTGCGCCACAACATGGAGATTGGGATCGTCCAATGCTTTTACTAATGCGGTGAGACCGTCGGTTTCTGTGATTGCTCCGGTGGGGCACCACAAGGTACACTGTCCGCAACCGATACAAGGAATATTATCGATAAGCGGAAGTTCGTAGTTGTACAAAACGGTTTCTACTTTGGAACAGACTTCTGCACATTGACCGCACAAAATACATTTACGGTCATCTCGTGTGATTGACAAATTTTGCGGGTCAATTGGAATACGTCCGCGTACTTGGGTTGGAAAGTTCCCATTTCCTTCGTACTGATTTGGCATCCAGCCTTCACCGCCGGAAGGGGTCCCGCTGCAGCCGATTGTTCCCGCAACCAATCCTGTTCCCGCCAATTTAATAAATGATCTGCGTGACACGTCAACATTGGGTTCGTGTTGATTTTCCGATTTCATTTTATCCTCCAATTAAGTTTTCTTGAAGTATTTTGATCTTGTTTATGATGTATATTTTATACTTCTTTTGATAACTGTCTAGGGAGAAAATCGAAAATAAATAAAAGTTTATTGATAAAATTTGTTTTTTTTCGCTTAGTTTGTGTTTATTTTTTGAATTTTATCAAACAATCGGACAAAAATACCTATTTTCTTTTGTGGGCTTCTAAAATAACTCAATTTTCCTGATTCTCCCGTATTAGGTATCCAAGCCTTGAAAAGTTCGTTATTAAACGCGAAAAGAGGTGGGCTATTTATCAAAAAGCCCGTTGGGCGGTTGCGCCGGTTGAGTTTGTAATTGACTCCAAAACGGAAGGCAACATCATTTGCCGTCGTTAATCTAATTCACTGTCGGCGAGTACGCCGACGCAACCGTTCAGCGAACGGTTGCCCACCTTATGATTGCCTATGAAATATTACCTATTATTTGACTATTCCAGCGGGAAACACCCAATCCGGTAGAATCAGCAATTTTTTTCATCTTGGCAACCAACAAAGGCAGGCGACAAAACAACACACCGGACAATCTCAACAATATCGTTTGACACGTGTTTGCTCTTTTATCAAAAAGATACCGAAATAGAATAATCAGGATATAGTAAAATAATATCCTGATTATCCTGTTATCTTATTTTAAAAAAGATTTTAATGTGCAAGGAATATACATCACATAAACGGCTGATTATTGTATGTTTATTAAAAACCGAGTTCTTTGACGGTTTCGGCAAAATCTGTTGCCCGATTAACAAGTGGAAAATCAACTCCGGCTTCAATCAGCTCTTTGAAGTGTTTCGGATTTCTGGCGTAAAAGTAATTGATCCGAACACCGGCATCTTTTAACGCCTTCATTTCTTCCGGCATACCAAGTTTGACAAGTTGTAGAAACTCGCATTTCCATTCAATCGTTTCCCGAATATATTGGGAAATATTACCGTCTTGCCTTTCCATGTTACAAATTTTAATCTGCGGATAAGCTTTTTTGACTTCCAGCGCAACGTTGCGGTTACATGCCATAAACGCCTGATGTTCCCGTTTCTTTTCGATGATAATAGTTGCAATTTCAACCGGATTCGAAGCATAAACGTGAACATTAATCCAAACGTTTTGCGGTAATGAATCGAGTGCTTCTTCAAATGTCGGAATTGGTGTACCGGAAAATCGTTCACCTTTTTTAATTCCGGCATCGAGTTTACGAATTTCTTCAAATGTCAGATCGGTTGTCTGACCGGTACCGTTGATTGTTCGGTCAACCGTCGTGTCATGCATGATAATCAATCGGTTATCTTTTGTTCGCCGGACATCAAACTCAACTTGGGCGGCTCCCAAACGAACCGCCTCACGGAATCCAATAACCGTATTTTCCGGGAAAATACCATTCTCTCCACGATGCGCACTCATTCCGCACATCGGTAGTTTTTCTTCAACACCCTGAAGTGATTGAAGACAAATTAACAAAATAATCAACACCAGTAAAAAATGTTTCATTTTTATATTTAAGGGGTTATGGGTTGTTATCGGACTTGAAACGTAACAATATTGTTCGTGTTTTTGACTTCAAATTCCAATGGAGTCTTGTCAATATCACCGAACAACGGATCAATTAACGGAATGACTTTCATATTGTTTTCCGTCAATTCTTTTGTAGCGTCAATAGGGTCGATTTGTAATTTTGAAACAAGAACCTTATACTTGCCTTCAGGAACACCTGTGTATATTCCGTTTGTTTTGAGTAAAAGGTTTCCATTTTCATCGGTTTCTCCCATTGCCGACCATTTCCCCTGTTGTGGAGAAAAAATGACGACTGCTTTTGCTACCGGTTGTTTGTCGTTTTCGTTTTCGATTCTGACTTTACATGGATACAATCGCGGCAAATCGGTTGGCAATTCCTTACCTGTACAACCGATCAACCCCAAACAAAAAAGTACCAAAATCGAAATAACGAGATCGTTTAAAAAAATATTTATTTTCATTGTTGAACAAAATTAAGGGTATAATTTGAATATTGGGCGTAAATTGTTACAATTATGGTTTTGAAGTTTCACCGCCTTGTCGGGTTCCGAGTGCTCCCCAAACGCCAAACGGAGTTTTTTCCTCAAGTGTCAAAGGCATTGCGGAGGAGATGTTGTCGCAATCAATAGTATCGGAAATAAATTGAATGGCTCCATCGCAATAACCGGCATTGACTCCGCCTGAATGATAACTATTCGGTGTAACAATTCCTCCTGTGTAGGATTCCGAAACAAAACATGTCGGAGAGTTTGGAGGAAGAACAGTTGAAAAACCGGACACTTCGGGACGACCGTCAAAGATAAAAATTCCTTGTTGACGCAAAGTGGTGGCGTCTTGTTGAATAGTGGTATGATCAATTCTTTTTGCGGCACAAAGTTCCGCATTGGATTGAATACTCGATCCGATGGTAAAACTTCCACCGCGAATCAAATTAGACTTAGGTTCGGGCGATGTGGCGTGTTCGGAAAGAATCAATGTGTTACTGGTTCCATCAAGACAATCACTAAATCCATACCAAACCACCGAACCAAACATTCCCCGATGATTTTTCCCAACACTAACCGGATAATTACGATAATTATCGGCACGGCAAGTTGTGTAGGAAATTCTTGCGTTTCGATAAGCATCATTTCCTTCCTGTCCACTGGGATAAGCCGGTTTTCGTATTTCGGGATCGGAAGGACATTCGTAAGACGAAATCCGTTCTGCCCAGAAACCGGAAGGAAGAGAAGCGTAAAGACCCGATGTAAAAAATGCCGGAGGCATGTGTATCGGATCTGATGCAATTTGAGTGTAAACAGCGTAACGCGGCACATTTTCATTAAAGGGAAGAATGGAAAGTGCTGGTCCCCAAGTGTTGTTTCGGCTTGCCTCCGGATTTGTTGAGGGTGATGCAGTGGCACAAGCCGGTCCCGCTCTTCCTGCCGGAAAACTTTGATGAACATCATGGTAAAGGTGTAATGCCAAAGCAAATTGTTTCAGGTTATTGGTACACTGCATTCGCCTTGCGGCTTCGCGCGCCGCCTGAACAGCCGGCAACAGAATTGCGATTAACACGCCGATAATCGCAACCACCACAAGAAGTTCGACCAACGTAAAGCCGAACGGTGAGGAACGAAGGAGTTGTAAGACTTTTGCGGAAAAACATTGGGAAAACCAACACACTTCCCTCTCATTTCTTAACTTTCCTCCATATACTGCCCCCCCCCCCCTGACTTGCCCATTTTAACATTTGATTTTTCACCGAATTTTTCAAAACGTTTTCAACAAAGTTTTTCATC
>JAISBG010000142.1 GCA_031266315.1 Planctomycetaceae bacterium
CCGCCGCGACGGGAACAAAATAACCGAACAATCCGAAAAAAATAAAATCTTCTCCGAAGATGTCCGTGACGAAACAAAAGAGGAAATTCAAAAATTAACAAAAAAATACGAAGACGAAACAAATGAACTCGCCAAAAATAGAGAAAAAGATGTCCTCGATTCCTAATACACCGTAACCGGTAAGAGCAATTGGCTCCGCCCTGCAAGGGCAATGCGTAACAACCCACCGCAACGCGGTGGGGAACAGTCCCTCCCCAACAATCGCCCTGCAAGGGCAACGCAAAACGAATTAGCATTGCCCTTGCAGGGCGAAATTGAAGGGTGGGCTTTAACCCACCGCGTTGCGGTGGGTTGTTATGCGTTGCCCCTAAAGGGGCGGAGGAAAAACTTGCAATCTTACTGTTCTTTGCGTAACATCAGTTAAAACAATTTTAGTCTAATGATAAATCCCATTTTGAAAAAACATCTTATTTTTACGGCGAAAATAGTGATCGTTTTGGCAATTTTCGGCTGGATTGGTTGGGAACTTCAAAAATCGTGGAACAAAATCAACCAGATTCAATGGCAACCCAATTATTACTGGTTAACGCTTTCGGCATTCTTTTACAGTATTTCTTATGTTCCCTCCGTGTTTTTCTGGCGGCACACCATGCGGTTGCTGGGTCAGAACCCCGGTTGGTACGAAACATTTCGTGCTTATTACATCGGACATCTCGGCAAATATATTCCCGGCAAGGCAATGGTGGTGGTTCTTCGGGCGGGCTTGCTCAACCGTGAACGAACACGTTTAAGTATTGCCGCCGCAACTGTTGCTCTCGAAACGCTCAACATGATGGCAGTGGGCGGATTTCTTTCCGCGTTAATTGTTCTGATTTGGTTCCGCGATTTGCCAAACGGTCAATACCTGACTTTTATTGCTTTTGGTTTAATGCTTTTTGTTGGTTTTCCGGTATTCCCTCCGGTGTTCCGGTGTTTAGCCAAACGAATTGGAGTTGGTCGCGGTGATCGGGAAGTCGATGAAAAGTTGCAGAAAATCCGAATCTCAACCGTGTTTTTCGGTTGGTGTTTAATGAGTATTGATTGGCTTTTACTGGGTTTAAGCCTTTGGGCGTCCCTTCGTGGAATTGGTATTGAGACCGGCTCACTCGCCGATCACCTGCCGCGATTTGTGTTGGCGGCAACACTTTCGGTGGTTGCCGGTTTTGTTCTAATGATTCCCGGCGGATTGGGGGTTCGTGAAATTGTTATTACTCAAATTACCATTCCGTTACTTGTTATTCTTCTGATGAACACCAATCCAAATCTGACCAAACCGGATGCCGCTCAATTAGCGGTTCTGTACGCGCTTGTTGTTGCCGGAGTTCAGCGAGGAATCTCAATCCTCTCCGAACTCTTCCTCTCCGCAATCCTATACCACAACAAACAATAAATCATCTACAATTTCTCCACCCCAATCGCTGTAAGATTGCAAGCTCTTCCTTCGCCCCTTTAGGGGCATTGCATAACACCCCACCGCAACGCGGTGGGTTAAAGCCCACCCTTCAATTTCGCCCTGAAAGGTACCTTGTATTCCTCAGTTGATCTCTGTGGTTATACCGTAGCCGGTGTGGGCGATGGGCTTTGGTAGATTACCTTTTTTAAAGTTTTGATGTGATTCAAAATTTTGTAACCACCAAGTACGGGCTTCGGAACGAATCGAGATGTCTCGTAATATCCATTGGTAAGTGTGATTGGGATAGGGAAGTGTTGCGAATTTGAAATGACCGGTAATACCGGTTGCTTTCAGATAGAGTTCCGTTTGATTGGTACTTTCTTCATGCGAAATCCAAACAGGACGATCACTCCATCGAAATGACTGTGACAAAAAAAACCTGCCCAAAGAGACGCAATTTGATCGTCATGGAGTCCAATGTAAAAACACGCAATAGCACCCCGCGAAAAACCGGTAAGAAGAATCCGTTTTGAATCACCGCCATATTGTTGACAAATATTATGAACAGTTGCCGTACAGTATTGTTTTGTTTCTTCAATATCTCCCCACCAAAGAGTGCTGTTTTGTTTGATTCCATCTCGAACATCAATAAACGGCAGACAAACCCAAATGGCTCCTTGACCTGCCGTCAAACCATAACCCAAACCACAATCTTCGACAGTACCATGTGAAATATCACGGTTACGTTTATAACCGCCGTTGCCGGTATACTCGACGATAACCGGAAATTTACCGTTTGGTTTCCAATCATTCGGCAAATAAATGGAGTGATAAACACTTGTTTCCGTCCAACCCGATGTTGTCATGCGAACCCGTTTTCCGGCACAAGGTTCTCCCGAAACAGTTGGCGGTAACACAATATCCGGCTTAATATCATAAAGCGATTTCTCTTGCGCAATAAGTTTCGCATTAAATGTCGCTATTCCCAACAAAAAGAATAAACAATAAAAAATTATGGAACGCATATTATTTGTTTGTATTTTATAACGATCAAAAATAATTATACCGTAGCCGGTAAGGCGAAGCCTATCACCTTACCGACTACGGTATAACGTTCATTATATCGCTATCTGCTACGGATTTACGTAGTAGAGTTCGAGTTCCCAGATTCGGGCTAGATTGCCAGGTGTTGCGGTAATCACGAGGCGAAATTCTGAACTCGTTACTGTTGGAAAACGTTTGGCAATATCTGGATTGTCATTGGATTCTGTTTTCGTTCCGCCAATATCTGTCCATGTTGAACCGTTACGGTATTGGAGGACAAAATCCTGAATCGGTGTTGCGCCGCCGGATTGACCGGAAATAAGACGCAACGCGTTGATTTCAACAGGTTGCGGAAACGTCAACTCCACCCAATGCGGTTCCGCACGCAAATCTCCGCCTTCATCGCTCACCCAACGTCCGGCGTTGTCGTTGATGTTTATTGTGCCGTCGTTGATATTTGTTGCGGGATAGTTTGCTGTTTTGTGAAGACCGGAAACAGTGATTTTGGCGTTACGGGCAAGATTTTTTCCGGCTTTCGGCAACCACGCGGGCGGTGTCAATTTTCGTGCCGATTTATTGGACGGGTTCGGTTGCGCGGAATGCCAATATTTGTCCGGCGCGGGAGCAACTCCTTTTTCCATGAGTTGTTTTAGTTCCGGTAAATATTTTTCGTACACGCCGCGCGGTGTTGTGTTATTTTTGGTTGCAAGCGATGCCGCCATTCC
>JAISBG010000149.1 GCA_031266315.1 Planctomycetaceae bacterium
TTAACGCACCGATAATTGCAATAACCACGAGAAGTTCGACCAGAGTGAAGCCAAAAAATAGTGAAAATTTTTTCATTTTAATTTCTCCTTAAAATGAAGGTTTAAAAATTACAGATTACGTACATATAATCTGCTTTTATGTAAAAAGGGAAAATACCAAGCCGAGAAACGGCAACAGAATATCGCTCTTAGACAGGAGCGACACGGTTACAAAAACAGGCTCATTCCCACTAACGACAGTGGTGCATTACATATTTCAATATACAATGCGGAATTACACCCATGGAACTGTACGCGACGCTCCCCTGACGGAAGCTACGTAACTTTACAGTTCCACAGTAAATTTTCTACTCGGAAAATCCGGTCGTTATGTAGAAAATTACCGTTCGCCTAAGCGATTTTGTAACGGTTGACGTACTCGATTTTTTTAACACCCGAATAAAAATTCGGGCGATTTATCTTTCAAAACGGAAAATTGATCTCCAAATGTTGAAATTAATAAAGACGAAAAATAATTATTTTCATACTATATCTAAAAATCCCAAACGTGTCAATAGGGAAGCCAGTAGGATTGTTGCAATTGAGACGGAGATGGGTTATACTTTGGGAGTATTTTGTGGTTTACTGTCTTTGGTAACAATTTAATTGTTGCGATTGACCCTTTTTATCCTTTTAACAACAGGAGAATTTTGAACAATGAAAAAAATGGCTCTTTCCCTGATGGTCGTGTTGATTTTTGTTTCCTCTGTTTCTGCCCAAACGAAAACAATCAGTTTGTCAGATGAAAACCTCCTCAATCAATGGCAACTCGTCAATTCTAAGGCTGAGAACGCTTGGAAAATTGGAACGGTTGCACTTGATCCGAATGACCCGCGTCATTTGGTTTTTTCAACACTCAAAGAAGACGACATTCCATGTCTTGTCAACACCGTTCCCGGTAACTGGGGGCAACTCCAACCGCGACCGGGTGTTGATATTTACACGAAGGAAAAATTCGGTGATTGTACGGTAAAAATTGAACTTTTCCTGACGAAAGGTTCTAACAGTGGAGTTTATCTTCTTGGCGAATATGAAGTTCAGGTTGCGGATAGTTTCGGCAAACCGGACGACAAACTTGGTCAGGGTGATATGGGGGCGATTTACAGCGCAGCCGCCCCGAAAACCAACGCCACTGCTGAACCGGGAACATGGCAGAAATATGAAATTGAATTTGTCGCCCCGAAATTCGATGCCGATGGAAACAAAACCGCCAACGCTTTATTCAAAAAAATTACGCTCAACGGTAAAATTGTTCAGGAAAATGTCGAAGCGAAGGCTCCAACCGGAGGCGGTGTTACGATGAAAGAGGCGGCAACTGGTCCCCTAATGCTTCAAGGCAATCATGGTCCCGTTGCTTACCGAAATATCGAGATCAGCCAACCGTAACTATTTTCTATCCAACATTTGTCCCAGCGAGACAAGAAATACCGTAATTGGTGTGTGTTTGAACATTTTCTTGCGTCAATACAATTTATGACTCTGCGCGGTCAATAAAGAGTTATTTATTGACTGCGTAGAGTATAAATATTCCCGATTCTACCGGATTAGGTGTCCAGGCATTGAAAAGTTCGTTTTAAACACGAAACACACGAAAAGAGGTGGGCAATCCGCCCGCTGGGCGGTTGCGCCGGTTGAGTCTGCATTGACTCCAAAAACGTAAAGCAACACCATTTACCGTTGTTAATCTGATTCACTGTCGACGAGTACACCGACGCGACCTTTTAGCAAATAGCGAAAGGTCACCCACCTGATGAAGAATTGCCTACCTTTAACGAAAATAGACCTTTTCTCTAACCTTATTTTCATTTTTCCCCCCAATCGCTCTTGCGTAACTTTAGGCTTATTGTTATTCTGTGGGCAGTTTCCTTCCTTGTTATCTCTTTCACCGATTTTTTTCTTAGAGAGTGGGTGGTAATTTAAGTAAGTGATTTTAATTGTTTGCCCGTTTTTCGTCAATTTCCCAAGCATTTTTAGGTTGTCCATCATAAAATACAACACCTTTGTCAAAAACACTTAAAATCGCTTGTCCAAACTGCCTAAATTATCACCCGTCCTCTTATTCAATGGTCTAGTTTTTGCCGTCCATCGCTTGATAAAGAGGTATTTATTGACTACACAGGTATGTATTCAGTGGATCAATCCAGAAGATAGTCACTTGGAAAATACCCAGTGCAACCCTTAACGCAGTGTAAGTTTGTCATTTTCCGGTGATTTCGGTTGGCGATGTTGAGCGGCAACCATGAGTTCCTGACGGTTGAAAGTTAATTGCTTGACCCGAACTTCATCAAATCCCCAATCTTGTAACCGGTCAATGTATGCCGGTAAATGTTCGGCTAATGACCATTGAAACAACTTCAAAGTAAACAACATTCCGCAAAGCGGTATGTCCTTGCGGGTTGCCAACTCTTCCAGTACGTCCAGCGTATAATTCGGAGCAACATTGATGTCGGTAATAATCCAACGAATATTTCGATACAAAGATCGTTTGGTTTGACTGATTCGACCGCGAATATGTGTAAAATTGCGATGATTTAAGACGATTGGATCAATTTCTGCCGGATCAACTCCCAAAACTGTTGCGCCCCGCGACAAAAGAACTTGAGAACCGCCGCCAGGTGCCGCGCCAATATCAAGGCAATTGTCGCCTTTCCCAATCGGAAAACCAGACCAACGAAGTCCTTCTTCAAATTTCAACCAAGCCCGCGAAACCGCATTGTCGGGAATCGTAATCGGTAATATTCCGCCCGAATAATAAAATTGAATCGGTAAACCTTGAGAAACAGAATGGATGCCGATAAAATAACAACCCGAATCAATTTCCACAACAGAAAGTATGGTTTCATTGGGTTGTGCCGGATAGTTCGGGTCGTCGTGATGAATCCCAAAAAATTTTGGTTTGGGAGAATGTTCGATCAAAATGCGGTGTAACGTCTGAAGTTCCGGCGTCAAACCCGGTTCAAAACCTTTTTCACCGGGCGGCAACGGATCACGCCGGAAAACATGAATCCGATTAACAAAAATCCGATTTGTTTCCACAATTGCCCATATTTTATTGGCAAGAAATGGAAACGTTCCGGTTTTTTTTGTTTCCGTTTCGGATTCCGTTTCTGTTTCTGTTTCTGTTTTTCCAATATCGGTTTTTTCCAGATTGATTTTTCCGAGTGAAATTGCAACTGTTCTTGCAAAAACGGAACGATTCGCAAACTCGGAAATAGCGTTCCCTGCCAGATCGTCAGGAACCTTGAACGTTATAAAACCCGGACGTGAAAAGGAAAACCGGAAATCAGGAAACAACCGGCGAATTTCCGCTCTGAATATTGTTTCCGCACCAACCTGACATGAAGTAAAAAGGAACATGATCTTATGGAAGTTACACTATCTATAAACTGTGGCAAAACGAATATTAACAAATTCCTTATTTTATACATTTTACAAAAATTTGCTATCGAATTTATTGCAGTTTTGTAAAAAGCGTAAAACTATAAAAATAAAGGTTAAACAAGATAAATGGTAACTGTTTATTTAGTTTATAGGTCAATAGACAGTTACATTTTATGGTGTAAGTTTTTCCCGAACTTTTTTCCCGACATCAATTGTTGTTTCGATAGTTTTTTTACCGGAAACTTCAATTTCGTGGGGAGTTGTTGAAAACGAGGAATATTGTTTTTCGATGAGCGAATAGGTTATCACGCGGGTTTTACCGGAATATTTTTTCAACCATTCTTCATAACCCGGTGTTCCCATTGGAGGTGTTGAAGGGATATTATTATCTTCTTCCCGTTCGTTTTTTGAAACAACAATCTTGTATTTTCCTTGCGGAACTCCTTCGAAAAGACCATTGGTGAACGGAACAGTGATACCGTTTTCGTTGGTCATACCGCTTGTTCTCCAGTTTTCTATTCCAGTAACAGAAATGAGCGAAACCGATGCGCCGTCAACCGGTTCTCCATTTTGCATTACGGTTATTTTGCAAACTGTTAATGGCGGAATATCCGGCGGAAGCGATGGACGATATTGACAACCAATAATGAAAACAATCAAAAGAAATAAAAATCGAAACATGGTAATTTAATGGAAAAAAGTTAAAAGTTAGGAAGTGAACAAAAAGTGGAAAATAGAAAGAAGAATTTCCCAAATTGAGTTGGAGATTTCAACTTGCTATTTTCCACCTGAACACTTTACGGAGTTGTGGATTCACCGCCGTTTGGCGAGCCGAGAGCCCCCCAAACGCCAAACGGTGAAACTCCGCTTGTAACACAAAAATCGACGCCGCCGGTTGTTTGGGCGTTTATTGTATCGGAGATAAACCGAACACTGCCGTCCCCCAATCCAACTTGAACACCGCCGGGATGATAACTGCTTGCCGAAGCAATCACACGTCCATTTTCATTCAGTTTAGTCGATTCACCAATGCAAGTAATTGAGTTCGGCGGTAAAATGGTACAAAATGCAATTCGCGGCGGGGAATTGTCCATCCAATAGGTACCGACATAACTGGAGCCTGCAAGATCAGTATCTGTTACGGAACTGACATAGTTTCGTCCTGCTTGAGCCGCTAAACAATCGGCAACTGAACAATTTGCTGCTGATGTTGGTGTACCGGATGCGCTTAGGTTGGCTCCGGCAACATAAGCCATACCTCCGATAACTCGAAGATTTCCTGTTTGTCCCATCGCTCTTTCACTAAATACGGCAGTATTACTGGTGCCGTCTGTGAGGAAATTCATTCCGCGCCATTTTTTAGTTGGAAAAATTCCTCGTGGATTATCAGCATTCATCATATCTGCCCAATCAGCACTACAATACGCATAATTGGAACGACCGGTTGCTCCTGTTACGGGTGTCACAATTTCCGATGGACATCGAAATGGGATCGGACTTGTGTTGACTGTCTCTCTTAACGCAGGATAGTTTGTATCATCGAAAGTCCATATATAAACAGGACTTCCGCTACTTGCCAATCCTTGAGCTGCAGAGACAACAATGATTGTTGTTCGCAAAACGGCAGTATTGTAAACAATACACTGGCACGGTATTTCCACAAATCACTGTTGTCGTCAGCATAAAATGGTGAACCGCCTGCGGGAAACGAATCGTAGGTATCGTGATAGTTGTGCAATGCTAAAGAAAGTTGTTTAACTTTGTTACTGCACTGCATTCGTCTTGCCGCTTCACGTGCTGCTTGGACGGCGGGTAACAGAAGCGCAATCAGAACTCCGATAATCGCAATCACCACAAGAAGTTCGACCAACGTAAAGCCGAACGGTGAAGAACGAATGAGTTGCAAGAATTTTGCGGAAAAACATTGGGAAAACCAACACTTTCCGTTTTCATTTCTTAACTCTTCTCTACATACTGCCCCCCTCGTTCCCCCATTTTAACATTGGACTTTTTACCGAATTGTTCAAAGAGTTTTTCAGTGAATTTTTCGAAGCGGTTTCAATAAAATTTTTCATTGTTATGTTCCTTATTTTATAAGGTTTCATCGAAATCATCGCGAAACATTTACCGCAAAACAACACGGTAAAAAATGTGTATCGCCATTGAAATGAGATTCAAATTTTATCAAAAACAATATCAGAAATCAAGAGAAATTTTTCTTTTTCAAAGAATATTAAAAAAATTCGTAATTATTCAGCAAAATTTTCATATCTTAACGCAAAATACGAAAAGAGGTGGGCGGCGCGACTTTTTGATGAATAGCCCACCTCTATCAACCACTATGGACTATCCACTACTAACTAATGACGTATGGTGAACGTTTTGGTCTTACGACGAAGCGGTCGG
>JAISBG010000195.1 GCA_031266315.1 Planctomycetaceae bacterium
TGTCGTTTGGTTTGACGCCATAGGCGAATGCAGCGGCGGTTGGTTCGTTAATAATTCGTAACACATTGAGACCGGCAATTTCACCAGCACGTTTTGTTGCTTCTCGTTCTTTCACGAAAAAGTAAGCCGGACACGTAATAACAACGTCTTTGACTTCCTCGCCGAGATGTTCTGACGCATCTTTTACGAGTTTGCGTAAAATTAGGGACGACACATGTTCCGGCGTGTATTGAACGCAGTCCACATCGAATGTAAATTCTTCGTTTCCCATATTACGTTTGACAAAACTGCAAACGTTGTTGGGATAGATGTTGGACATCTCTTTTGCTTCCTGACCGACAACGGCGCGTTTACCGTCGAACCAAACAACAGACGGTGTGGTGCGTTCCCCTTCGGCGTTGGGAATCACTTCGGGTTGTCCGTAATCGTTGATGTACGCAACGCAGGAATACGTTGTACCGAGATCAATACCGAGAATCTTTTTTGTCTTGGACATATTAGTAACATGGAAAGTAAGATGTTAATGCTGCGAAAATTATTTCTTGTACAAAAAAATAAAAACAAACATTTCAGTCCGGACGATGTTGTAACGGCGGAACGGGAACGGCTTTGACGGATTGCGGGGACGGCGGTTGAGCCGGGCGTTGCGGTTGCGGACGAACCTGTTGAGTTGGAGTGGGTATTTGCGGAGCCGGCAAGGATTGGGAGCATTGATACCATTGTGTTTCTGTCAACGATTTTAGCGCAAACTCGCTGCTTTGCCGTTTCAAATACTGACGCAGAACGAAACGTTCCCACCGTAACGGATTAAACCAAAATTCGATGAGCCGATAAATAAAATACAATAACGGCGGTATCCAAGCAATGTGAACCCACTTCGCAATAATTACAATATTTTCTACCGCTGCCCAATCTTCGCCGTTATATTTATATTCACGTGCCATATTTAAAAGAAAAGTTACGGTGTAAAATAGAACCAAAACAACTGTAATGAAAATAGCGAAGCCCATCCAAGTGGGTTTGGATTTCATTTGTTCTATTATATCGACGGCTGGTGCCAAATCGCGGCGGAGAACCGGATTCTTGAACAAATATCTCCGCAGACAATTTTCGGCTTTTATCCAACGTTTATCGTCAAAATGAATTTTCAACTCAGTAATAATTTTCTCGTTGCCTCGTAATTCTTCACGTAAATTATCAAGCACGGGATGATCGGCAACCTTCATGACAATTTCGTTGAGTTTCTGTCTCGCCTCATCTAAATTACCTCTGTTCAAAAAATTACGGATTATTGTTGCGGCGTTGTCTATCTCTTTTATTTTTTGACGGCAATAATTTAATGCTTTTTGGTGAGAAGGTTCTAATGTTTTTTCTTTCGGTGACAAAATTTTGATCGTTTCAAAATACCGGCGTTCATCCAGTAATTTTTGCAACACTTGTTTGTCGGGCAAGGGAGTTGACTGAATCTTGTTTTCAATTTTCTTACAAAAATCTTGTGATTCGGCATCGGTTGGAAATTTTGTTTTCAATTCTGATAAAAGCGGCAGACATGCGGACACATCGTTTGGGTCGGAAAAAGTGTGTAGTTGTTGAAACAGTTCGTCTTTCTTTTTGATGATGAGTGATTTGCGGATTCCATATTTGCTGTTATTCGAATTATATTCCAGTACGGCTTCGCAACACTGCAACGCAAGATCAAGTATTTGGTTCCGATAGGCAATATCGCCGAGTTGTTCTGCGATTTGAGAGCGCAAGGCAAGAATATCGTTCTCTAAATGGGCGGGATTGAACGACATTCCGTCTAGTTGTTCAAACAATATTTTTAATTTGATTTCCGGTATTTCTTTTTGTCTTGCAAATTCTTGTTTGATTATATTGAAATTTTTCTGTAACTCTTTATCCTGCTCTCTTGCAATTGCGGAGGTTGGCAAATTTGAAACATTATGTAATTCTTGTCCGATACGTAATGCGGCGGATTTTAATGTTTTTAGTGTATTGGTTGTTGTGGTAAAAAAATCTGACAAATATTTGACGATTTTACCAACATCAATTATCGGTTTGAATGATCCTGAACGTGTTGAAGGTGTTGGGATTGGCAACGGGCATTTTCTTGTAACGAAAAAATATTCATAGACGAGCCATTCCGCTTCGACTTGGGAATAACCCGCCTCCACAGTATCCTGAACGGATTGCTGATAAATGTCCCACAATGTTTCCTGTTTTTTCACAAATTTTTTTGCAAAGATGAAAAATTTCTTTTCGGCGAGTTGTTCAAAAGTGAACCGTTTGAGAGCGAGGTCGTAATTCTGTTTATTTGTTTCATCTTTGAAGTAGGACAGACATTTCCCGCTCAGTCGTCCTAACGGGTCGGCTTCGGAGTTGCTTTTCGGCATTTTCAACGCTTTATCTGCTAACTCCTTTGCTTTTTCCGACAATTTTGTTACAGTAGCAACTTTCGGTAACTCCAATAGATCGTAAAGAGTTTGTTTCTTGCCTCCGTGAACTTGTTTCAAATCCTCCGTAATTCTTTTCATATCGACAAAAGCAATCGTTTTGCCGTTTAACGATTCCGGTTGTTTCGGCGGAGTGAATGTTGGAGCGGCAGTTGTTGTTACCGTATCTTTTTTCTCCGCAGCATTACAGACGGTTGACTTGGTGAAAGTTTCCTTGAATTTTCTTACCAAATCCTTGATATCGTCTTCTTCGATACCGCCGACCAATTCGTAATGCTTTATTTGTTCGTCTAATTCCTGTAACTTTTGTTTCCTTGCGTCATTGGCTTGTTGTTGCAAATTATATTTGGAGAGACCGCTTTTTATCCATTCGGTTGCCAAACGCACTTTGACTTTGTAAGTTGGATTGGCGTTAATCATTTTGTTCCAATTTGTAATTCGTGTTTGCAAATCGGCTTCCAACGCACCGGCGGCAGTGATGGGCGGGTCAAGGAAAAGTTCAAGTTCTGTGTAAATATTATGTAACATTATAAAGTTGGGTTGTTGACCGCAGGGGTTGCCCTATAGAGGTCATTGATGATGAGATGATGAGTTGATTATGCAAATTCTTTACGGCGGAGTTGTTGCCGAATTTTGGTGAGGTATCCGAAAAATAAAATGAAACTGATGCCAATGATTAACGCCGCAAAACCGGGTTCGAGGTCGCAGAGCCAATCGTAAACTCCGTGTAACACCATTGGAACAGCAAGACCTAAAGTTACGAGTACGATCCAACGTTTGCCGGTCATCATGGCACAGACGAGGTAATACGCAAAAATACCTGTCCATATCGAATGGGCAAACACGAGCGAAACAGAACGCAACATTGCGGAAACCATCGCTCCATGCGTGATAACTGCTGTTGTCAACGTTCCATCTTGTAACGTTTGATGAAATTCCGCTTCTGATTTGGCTTGTGTTAATTGATGAATTGTTTCAATCATTGCCCCAACACTCGCATCCATGTTTTGCATTGCGTAACCGACATTTTCAAATGCAGCGAATCCGAGACCGGAAAAAACACCGATGAGTAACGTTATCATTGGCGATGCTTTTTTCTGTTTGACGGCAAGATAAATTATTACGGGAATAATTTTGCAAAGTTCTTCACACAAACCAACTTGAAAAACAAAGCCGAACAAACGAATGAACGTATTATGTTCTTCATCGGATAAATGTAAATAAAATTGCGGTGTTGCGTACTGATACAGAGTCAATAACGCGGACACGCCGATAATTCCCGTTGCAAAAAATGCGATAACGGGCAACACGACGCTATCGGAACTCCGTAACACCAAACCGCGTAACACGCCGCCCCAAAGCATTGCGAAGAAAAACAGCAATCCGTAAAGTTGTATTTGTAGATTCTGAAACGAAGTAATCGAAAGCGGTAAAACACCAAGTAACAAAACCACCCAAAAGGATTTGTCCCGCAAAATCACAAACATATTATCCGGTGTAATCGGTAATAATTCTTCTTTGTAATCTGTTGATCGGAAACTGTTGATAATGGACTGCACTATGCTTTGAGCATTATCTTGTAACGGTTGTTGCGGTGCCGTATTAAAGTGCAGACCGTCCACTTTGGCGGCTGTTTTTTTAACACCGTCAGGTGTTTCGATTTGCGTATTGGAAAAAATTTTTCCCGCGACCGCAAGTTGTTGTAACGTATTCCAATCGACAGGTCCCTTGCGGCTGCCGGTTAAATCATAATAGTACCAATGGTTCATATTTGTTTTTGTAACTCCTTTGCTCTGGACATTTTCATCGGGTAAAATTTTGTTGCGGCAAATACCGCGTCTTTGGAACAGACAATCAGTTCTACATGACCGATTTTGACATTATCGCCGGGATTCAATAAACGTGTTCCCCTTGCGTCTTTATATTGCACGGTGTTACCGACAATTTGAAACGAACCGGCAAAAGGTTCAACATTCGGTATCACAATCATGTTGCGATTATTGGAGCCGACGGTAACTAATTGTGTTCCGAGATTGACTTGTGCAAAATTGCGAGGATCATACATGACCATCAACCAAACGTTGCGGAATGTTGATTCAATCCAGCCAATCATTGCACCGATGCACGTTCCGATAATAATTGCTCCGAGTATTCTACCGCTCATATCGCCGACAACAGCGGAAGAGATTCCAAACCCAATCGCGCCGAGAAAACCGCCCACCGCTCCGCCGACCAACGCCCAAAAACGGGCAAGATTCGGAATATAAAACGACATTCCAACTGCAAGAATTGAACCGAGTAACACTAAACCGACTAAACGTCCGACAAAGTTAATCGGTATAAATTGAAACACACTATTGCCGATATATCCGGCAACAATTCCGCCCACAATACTGCTGATTGCCAACGTTCCAAATTGTATTGGTTCAAACAATGGTTTGCGTAACATTTTGTTTTGGGTTAACACGATGAGTAATGCCATACCGAGACAAAGCAACGCTGACCAAGCAATTGCCTGAAACAAAATCCAATTCCGGCTTTGTTCTTCCCGAACAACGCCGTCTTTATCTTTTGTTGCTAAGAGTGAATCGGTGTTTGTGATTTTCGCGATTTCCTGTTCAACTTGTTTGAACGCATCGGCAATATTTCTATCGCTTGTCATAAAAACGCGGGCAGCATCGCCGGTCATTTGGGCAAGGTAATTACGGTTACCGTCTTGTGTTGCAACGGCAAAGAGCATTACGCCGTTTTCTCGTAACATCGTTGCTTTATTCAACGCTTCCTGTGAGTCTGCATTTTCGCCATCGGTAAAAAACAAGACAATTTTCTGAACGGATTGTTCTTTAAGCGGTTCACGTTGACGCTGATGTTGTTTATCTTTTTCGTTTTGTTCTCTGATTTTAGCGTTAACTTCTTTCAACATTGATTCTTCGTTTTGTGTTTCCGTATCGTTTTGAAAAACGGAATATGAATCCTGTAACGCTTGAGCAAAATAGGTTCCGCCGCCGTTGCTATAATTCTGTATCGTTTGTAACACCTGATTTTTGTCATGTGATAATTGTAAAAAAATTTGTGAACCGGAAGAAAAAACAACGATTGCAATTTTCTCTTTTTCCAAATTACGTTTATTGACAAATTCTTTGGCGGCTTGTTTCACCGCATCACGTTTGAACCCGCCCATTGAGCCGGAGTCGTCGAAAGTCAAACAGAACCTCGGAGCTGGCGGAGTTGGCGGAATATATCGTTCTGGTGGTTTGACAAACAGCGACTCCGCCAACACGGCAGCAACGAAACAACCGACTGCAGCGACAACAGCAAATATCACGGATTTTGGAATTTGTTGAATTGGATTCATATTTTGTAATTAAAAGTTTTAATTTATGGTACTATAATAGAAAAACGATATTAACAGTAACATTATTTTCGCATTGTTTGTTTATTCCACTCACTAATTTTTGTGTTGAATTCAACCGTTACGTCACGCCTGCCAGATTGCCTGAACAATAGTAAAACCAACCGACTCAAAGCAATTCAGGATTACCTGTCTTGCCAGATTGCCTGAGCAATAGTAAAACCAACCGACGCTCCAATCAACAAGCCTTTTTGTCCACCTATTGCCATACCGATCGCCCCTCCAATTACAACAGCAAGTATACAGATAATCCAAACAGTGAATCTACCGAATAATTGACCAAATTTTCTGTTTCTTAATGCTTCAATAGTAAAAATAATTTCTATAAGTACTATACTCAATATGTATCCCCCTATTGCTCCCCCTATTGCCCCGATTATTGCCCCGATTATTACACCGATTATTGTCTCGGAAATACTTATGCCATTGTCCACGCTTTGCCCCACGCCAATCAAGCCCCCCAACATCGCACCAATTGCCGCGCAAAACATTGTACAATAACAACCAATTTCATTCCTTTTTTCAGTATCAGTTTGATTGTTTGGATAATTACAATGATTACATGATGTACCATTCCACGTATATGAAGAACCACATGGAGGACATTTTGTTTCATTATTTGATAATAAATCAGTACCGTTATCTTGTTTTAATAATTCATTAGATGCTTCTATATCCAATGGTGTAACACCATTATTATCTTTCTCATCGACTTTTGCCCCTTTTGCTATTAGGTATTCGATAATCTCTTTGTTGGAATTTGCCCATACCGCACAATGAAGTGGTGTAACACCTTCTTTGTTTTTCTCATTGACCTTTGCCCCTTTTGTTATCAGATATTTAATAATCTCCGTGTTAGAATTTGATATTATTGCCCAATGAAGTGGAGTGTTATGAGAATTATCTCTTATATTGACATCTGCACCGTTTTTAATCAGAGACTCGATAATCTCAAGATC
>JAISBG010000247.1 GCA_031266315.1 Planctomycetaceae bacterium
GCTAACAGGTTTACCGTCTAAACGCCGTGCCTGAAAACGGGCGGCGATTTTTTGATTCGGTCGGTAAAATCCATAATCCGTCCACGCATAAATTTTGAACGGTTCTTTCGCCACCAATACGTTACCGGTTCCAACAATTGTCCGCCGCGATTGGTCAATCACTTCCGCAGTGATTGTGTAACGTTGATTATCGTTCGGAAACATTGCCTTTGCCAATTCCGTATCAATAACAACTTTCACTGTTCCATCGTCTGAAATCTTGACTTCTTGTTCCGCAATCATTTCCGGCGGTCCCGAACGACGCGGCATCCACAACGGCAATGGTCTCACGCAACCCCAACGATACCAATCTTTGAACCACGCCGCATTATAAGCGAACCATGAATATCCGCAACCATAAAACCAATCCCAATATCGAACCGGATACCAATCATCGTTTGCTTTTTCGCGCAAAATTTTATACTTTACTGTTGCATCTGTTACAGGCGAACCGAAATAATATTTTGCTTGAATTGTTGCGGTTATTGTATCGCCGAGTTTTACCGGTTCTTTCGGTGCATCAATTGTAACTTCGTATTCCGGTTTTTTATATTCTTCAACACGAAAATTTCCATAACCGATATTATTAATATTGATACGATAAACTCCGAGCATTGCCTCTTTCGGCAATTCCAATTCCGCCGTCATTCCGCCGTAAGCGTCAAGTTTTATATTTGTTTTTTCCGTAAATTTTTCGCCGCGCGGATCATAGATTTCGTAACGTATTATTTTGCCAGCCCATTTGTTTGAGTCCGGCAAATCATATTTCGCCGTTCCAATCCACGCTTTAATTTTAACCGTATCTTGGGGACGATAAACCGGACGATCCGTGATCACAAACGCTTTGTTCGTGTTATACTCCGCATCATAGTTGTCAAACCAAATATGGTTGAAACCGAAATGAGCGAAACGTTTTTTTTCAGGAACATTTATCGTAGCGAGATATTCAAAATTATTTTTTTTCGGTTCAAAAACAACAAAGCCGTTTTCATCGGATTTTTTCGTAACGCTTTCAAACGTCCATGTCGGCAATGGATTTTGCCGTTGCCGGTTATTGTTTGCCGGAGATGTTGGATATTCCATTTTGTAACCGAAAAGTTGAACCTCCGCATCGGCAACAGGTTCACCGGTTTCGGCGTCGGCAACGAAATAAAGTGCGCTGTTATCCAATTGTTTCTGAATGATCGCGGTATCATTCAGCCAGAGAACTAACGATTGGGCGTTGCCGTTTTCCATTTCCGCACGAATAAAATAGGCTCCTGCCTGATGAATTGGTACGGAAATTGTTGTTGCCTGATTAAAATGTTTTTCGGCTGGCTGAAGTTCGACAGACCATTGCGTAACTTCTTTACCAAGATATTTTTCTGTGACGTTTTTGTATTCGTCATTGTCCTTGTTAATCAACCGCCAACCAATTTGATCAATTTGAATTTTATTCCTATCCAATTTTTGCGGTTTCGATTGGAGATACGTTTTAATATCGTCAATCAATTTTTCAACATTAATTTTGTGTGCAGTGAGATTGACTTTTTTACCGTTGCGAAAAACATAACGCAGTTCAGCGTGAAGACCGGCAACTTTCGATCCGGCTGGCTCAAAACGTCCCCAATGACCGATAATCTGATCCAGAAATTGCTGATATTGTTTTTTGGTTTCGTTATTGAAATGATCGGAATATTCTTGAATTAATTTTCTATAACAATCAGCGGATCGGGAGAATTGCCGCCGGTTTTTGTAAATTATCGCAAGAGATTGTAAGGCGGAAATTTGCATATTTTTATTACCGGTTTCCAGAATTTTCTTATACTGTACGATATAATTAAATTCATCAGGAATTTTGAAACGTTTAACACCGGTTGCCAATTGAGCGATTGTCTCGTCGTCGCCAAGCGTTTCAAGATTTAAAATATTTGCCATTGTTTCCGGTTCCGCTGATATGTTGCGAAAATAATTGGAAGTCCGCAAAGTTTGTTCTCCGAACTGCGATTGATTGAAGTGCGCCTGAATTAAAATAATTAGGTCACGTAAATCAGGATTTTGTTTTTCCACCTGAACCAATACCCAACGCCAACGTTCCCCATCATTTTTTGCCGTTTCCCATGATTCGGGAACATGATAATAAATAGGATTACCGTCACCATCGACTGGAGTTTTTGAAACATTATTGTTCCAATCGTGTTGTGTTTCGTAATCAGGCGGAACACTCAAATCGGTGAGTGATTGTAACTTCCATTCGGAATTTGACATTATCGTATCTTTAAATGACAGAAAAAACGAACCGGTTTTTTGTTTGTCATTATCCTTCAAAACCAACGGCATTGCCTGAACATAGAGTTGCAACGCACGAAGACGATCCTGCTCGCTTGTTGTAACCCGTTGTCCGCCATTGCGATGATATCCACGTTGAAATTTTCCGTCAATAATATAACCAAAATTAGACGCACTGGTATATGATGATGCAATACTACTTAACATTTTCCAATCCGTGCTGTAAATTTTCGTTGCTTTTTCGAGAAACTCATCGGTTTCTGAAACACGGTTAAGTTCTTGTAACGTTTGACACACCATTTCAATAGCGAATTCTTTATCAGGATTTTCTATTTCCACTGTTTTCGGGTCAAGAATCCAGGGACGGAGCAGATCAAGGGCATCTTTATGTAACCCTTGATCGATAAGTTGCTCGGCGGCAGACACCGGATTTTCCTTGTCCACAGATTCCTGCGCATAAACGGACGAAAATGTAAAAAACAATACGGTCAATAAAATAAATCGTTGCATAATAGTTAATTGGTTAAGTGTTAAATGGTTAAGTATACCTCATTAGTGTTATATTTGGCATTTTTCAAAGAATCGAAATCAAGTTTTCGCGACCTCATTTTCAACCTAATTTTTCTTACTAAACAACCTCAGTAGCAAAATGAATTCCTCCAAACCAACCTCATTACCTCATTTTACTTCATTGATCGTTTTTAATGAGGTAATGAGGTTAGGATATTTTTGCCGTATTTGCTACTGAGGTTTTTTTGTCAAATTGTTTTGTTAAAAAAATTAGGT
>JAISBG010000254.1 GCA_031266315.1 Planctomycetaceae bacterium
CAAAACATTCTGTTTAGTTAAATGTTCGCCACAAAGCGTATCGCAACGGTCGATGTCTGCCGGTTCGACTGTACGTTTTTACGGTTCGCTGTCCGTCTGATGCATAACCGGTTGTACAAGAATTACCAGTACAAAAATTTTGAACCGATGTTTCTTTAACTGTAACCGATTCATTGCTTGCTGTTTTTCCAGTATCTTCAACAATCGTTATCGTTTTAGTCGGACAGGGTGCAGACTTGGCACGGAAAACTCAATAATCACCAGATCGTGCAATCACGCCTTCCGTAATTGAACGAGAAAGCATAAACTTGCGATGATCTGTAGAACGCATCCATTGACCAATAGGACGTTCACCAAGAGGGGTTTTATTGTAAATAATATCCGCATCACTCACCGCGCAATTTTCACCGCAACCATCACGATTACTGGCGTGCCATAATGTTCTTCTTTTTCGTTGGTCATTCGCGTGTTTTCGACAACCGTCAACCAATTCAGGAACAAAAATAAGACGCTTCAATCCCGCAGTAACTCGCATATCATTAAGTTTTTCCCATGCGACAATTTCGGTATCATCTATTGGATTTTCGACAGGAGCAATCGGTTCAACAGGAACAATTTCCGTTTCAACAGTTTGCGATACGGAAATTGTTACCGGTTCAGATGATTCCGATAACTCTTTTGTCCATTTAGCAACATCACTTACTGTTACCGCATTGAAAACAGACATCGAACTCATACCTGTCCGATTATGTTGGTCGGATTGAAGAAATTCAAACGCGGAAATATCCGCTAGATTATTGTTAGTCATAATTATATTCCTTTACTGAAAAAATTAAGTTTAAAACGGCTGGTAATATAACACAATGCAAAAAATTTTAGTTAAATCAAAACAATTAAAAACCGAAACGGCAGGAATATGACTAAAAAAGAAAAATTTGTGTTAAAAACATTTATGAAACCGGCAAATTTATCGTTATTTAATTATCCAACGATATAAAAAGAGCGCATGAAACAGCCGTACAGTCAACCGACGCAACTCGTAACAATTTAACAGAACCGTCCTGCATTTTTATCTGTGTATCTAGATGGCAACAATACACCGTCATTTTCTTACACGGACGGAGTTCGTGATACAACTCTTCCGGCTCAATATCTTTTCGGTAACGGCATTTGTTTATCGAAACCATCCTAATTCCAAATTTACCTTTCGCAATGATTCCGATACTATTTTTCGCAACTTTACCAATTCCTTAAAACCTGATTTATCAATTGCTTTCCACAATTATTTTAACTGCCACGTCCCAATTGTTGATTTGAATCTCCGATCGCTCTTTGTCAAAATCGACTCGATATTTAAACGTTTTTCGGATTAAACTGTTGCCGGCGTCTAAAAGACAAATAGCCTCCTCTGACACTTCATTGATATTGTCTAGCAACCAACGATAAACAAAACGTTGCTCCAGTGACTTTTGTAGCATTTGCAATGTTTTAGCGTTCCGGTATTTATTGGCTAATCGCAACATATTTTCAACAGACACCCAGAAAAAACCATTAGGAATATCGTACAGATTTCCCCGATAATCCACTTCGTACATTGAAACGTGATCAGAACCCTTAGAAAACAAACTAAATATCATACCATCGACAACACATCGTTTCCACTGCGAGTGATTTTCGTCCGCGAACACCTTCAAGTTTTTTTACTTCGGCATCCAACACATCATACTGCTCTTGGAGTTTTTCGCGATCTTCATCGGTTGCCGATTCGATCATCTTTTTCAGAATCGCCTTTTTACCGTACAATTCAGATAATTTTGATTCAATATCATCATTATTCGTATCATTGATTGTTCTTTTGTGGTTGTTGGCATCTCTGTTTGTTGAGTCTCTTGATTTACAAGCAAACCGGCTCCGTCCTTAACCGAACACGCACCGTCCGAATCGGGCAAAATCGCAAGATGATCCGCTCGGATGTTTTGCGCAACATATTCATAAGACTCACCGTTCCAAGACCCTTTGTCCATAACACAATCCGCAAACAAACCGGTTGAAACTTCCATCGGTTCGCCTGTTTTAATGTGTTCAAGAACTTTAGGCTCTATCCTTTTGCTTTTTCTTTATCGATCCACGCTTCGGCTTTGAGTTTACCGTTTTGCCATTGCGTTCCCATAATCATACCGATAGACTGATTTTTGTAGATATGTAAATCCGTACCGGTATTACCATACTTAGGATGATAAATAAGAATCGGCTTCATATTCCACATCTCTGAGGTTTTAGCCAATTCATCTTTAGAATAATAAATTGCACCCTGCGAACCAACATGAACACCTTCAAGAATCATCGACATCAGCACAACAAGATATTCCCGACCCTCCAACTCTTCATGCCGAACGGTCGGTTTTTTAATAACATTCCAAATCGATAATATTTGTGCCATTTTAGTAATGCTGGTAACAATTAGAAAATCATTCGGCATTGCGGATAAATCACCCGAATCCGATTTCGTAAACGCTGAATTTTCGTTTTCAATAATCTTGTCAACTAATTCCTGTTTTATCATTATTCACCGTTAATGTCTGTCGATAAAATCCGTTTCAGTAAATCAATTCTGTTTCAACCGATTATGATTTCGACACTGGAAATGTAGAGGGTATGTCCAAACCAACACTTTCAGCACTTTCAATCATTGCTTGGTTGTAAGCCGCTTGATCGCCGTAAACAACAGAACTATTTGATACAGCCTGCGTCTGTGTGGCTTTCGTAAGAAGTCCATAGAGTTTATCTAAAACCGCATTAGTGATTTTTTCCACTAATTCTTTTTCAAAATTTTTAACTGCCTTTTCATTGTCGGCTTTCGCTGAATTAGTAATCATCGCCTTAATGAGATTGTCCGCATTAGACAATTCGGCTAAAAGTGTATCGTATTCTGTCATGGAATGTCTCTTAAAATAATCAAAAGTTATCGTGCAATAACTGTGCAATAACGTAAAACGCAAAAGACTATAGCACAATAATAAATTTGTGTGTTTATAAATGGTGCTTTTTAGAAAATTTTTTAATGAATTGAGAAACAATTTAAAGTTTTGTCAAATTTTTTGACAAAATACAAAGAAAAAACTCCGTAATAAAAATCTATCCGCAACCATTCTCTCCTCACCACAAAAAGTAAGAGACTCTATGTCAACATCCTTAGCAACAATTAATCGCCCGCCATCTGTTGCAATAATTTTATCACCTTCAAGACAAAAAGAACTCAATGTCCCTCTTAGTTTCGGAATCATCTTTGTCAAAATACAGCGTATACATTGCAATTGCCGACAAAAACTTGGTCGATGTATACTTCATTAGGTTCTTATTTGATATTTTTGGAAGGATTGGAATTTTAGGGTCATAAGTTTTTTTAGAGTTTTTTGATATTTCTTTTTGTTATTTTTTATAGATTTATTTATCGCGT
>JAISBG010000344.1 GCA_031266315.1 Planctomycetaceae bacterium
CTGAGATTATTTTGTCAAAAAATTTTTTGTTGCGAAAACCTAATTTCGATCACGTGTTTAAATTCGTTTATCGAGTTTTTGTGAAATAATTCTCCCGATTGTCTGAATGATTTGCACGAGCAAAATAATTAAAATGACTGTAAAAATCATGACTTCCGGTTGATACCGATAATAACCGTAGCGAATAGCGAAATCCCCGATTCCTCCGCCGCCGATGAGTCCCGCGACCGTCGAATAGGAAATGAAACTAATTGTAATCAATGTTACAGAATTAACCATTCCCGAACGCGCTTCCCGATACAGCACTTTCCATATAATTTGAAACGTATTTGCGCCTGCCGCTTCCGCCATTTCAATAACACCGCGATTAACTTCCAGCAAAACCTGTTCAATAAGCCGTGCAAAATCCGGTGTTGCGCTAATTGAAAGCGGTACAATCACCGCTGTCGTCCCAAGCGATGTTCCCACAATCAACCGTGTAAACGGAATAATCGCAACCATTAGTACCAAAAAAGGAAATGAACGTACAATATTGACCATCATATCCAAAACAAAATAAATTCGTGGCGATTGCATCATGGAACCCGGACGAATCAAATAAAGATATGTGCCAAAAGGTATTCCCAAAACAGCAGCAATACCAATCGTAAATATCATCATGTAAAACGTTTGTCCGAAAGCAGTTACGATTTGCGGCATAAGTTCCCATATTTTGTGCATTAAATTCCTCCTCCGTTTGTGAACAAATATTTTGCCAACTCCGATTGCGGAGATAACGTTTCTTCCGACATGTCCAACGTTTCAATAACTTTGCCTTTTTCCATAACAGAAACACGGTCGCAAATATTACGGACAACTTCCATTTCATGCGTAACAAGAACAATTGTAATTCCCAATTCTTTGTTAATTCGTTTTAAGTATTGCAAAATAGTTTGAGTTGTCTGAGGGTCTAACGCCGAAGTCGGTTCATCGCAAAGCAGGATTTTGGGATTCGTAACAATTGCCCGCGCAATCGCAACCCGTTGTTTTTGCCCGCCGCTCAACTTCGCCGGATAATCGTGCGCTTTTTCCGTTAAACCGACAATTTGTAAACATTGCAAAACACGGTGATGCCGTTCATGTTGGGCAACTTTTGCAATTTCCAGCGGAAACGCCACGTTTTCAAATGCGGTTGCGTTTTGTAACAAATTGTAATGTTGAAAAACCATTCCTATTTTTCGTCTTCGTTTCAGTAATTCTTTTTTCGTAAGAGACATAAAATTTTCACCATCAACCCAAACCGCGCCGTTATCGGGACGTTCCAACAAGTTGATACACCGGAGCAATGTAGATTTTCCCGCACCTGAAAAACCGATAAAACCAAAAACTTCACCGGGTGAAATTTGTACGGATACTGTGTCAACAGCACACAAAAGACCGTTCGATGTCTGATACGTTTTTTTGATTTCTGTCAGTTGAATCATTTTGTTCATCGCAAATAGGATACCGCCGAGTTTTCCAATAAAATATCGTTTCAAATTATTTTCGTTTAAGGGACACGAGAAACAAAAGGAACTTTAGGGACATAACGAACAATTAACATTATCCCAAAAACTTAAAACTCAAGTGTGATGAATATATGCAATAACCGTGCCGGTTTTTGAATTGAAAAGAAAATTTATGGCAATGCATTGATAAACCTCTTGTATATAATTACTTAAAACTAAAACATACTATATAACTATGTTATACGGTATTTATTTTAGTGTTTGTCAATTTATTGTCAATAGGTATTTTTTAATATATTTTGCCAATATTTCGCCAACTATTCATGTAATAAAAAAGACATTGCCCAAACAATGCCTTTTTTCAGTAACAATTTTTTTAATTTGATCTTACAATGTTTCTTTAATTCGCCGCAGTTGTTTATCCCTCCAATCTTTGTCCCAACAAGTTTTAGGAATAATTGTTTTAAAATCGTCGATGTATCGGTAAAAGCCGGAAATAACATCAAGATTAAAACAATACAAACGTTTTTTGTATCGTGTTACATCCCACGCCGCGACAAAACCATCTTCCTGCACAAAAATACTCAGATTATTCGGTACCATATTCAAATAACCGAAAGAAGTAAAGACGATATTATTGTTTTTGTAAAGCGGCGATTTCATCATGGAATCCGTGATTTTTTTTAGATGTTCTTTCGATAGAATAATTTTTGCTCCGCAAATTTCAGACAAATTACTGTCTTCAATCTGTTTGGCAGTTACAAAATTTTCCAGAATGTCGAGATTCACAATACAAGAATAATGATGTTCTGTTTGCAGTTGCCGTATTTTCTCGGCGGCGGAAATACATTCTTCAATTTTCGGTTCGGAAATATTATTCGCATTAAGTATTTCCCGCAATAATTCCGTATCAATTATTTGCAATGTCAGTGAAGGATTGAGCATATAAATATGCCGGTTGGATTTCAGGCTTTTCTGTGCAATATTTAAAACCGCAGAAATATCACTCGCGGAAACAGATTCGATTAACCGTTTCGATTTTCTTAAAATTCCTGATACATTATTCGCGAAAAAATCAACAGTTTCCTTGTTGGTATAAAGCATACTATGCGGTTTGATACCAAAATCAGAATTGGAAATACATTGCAGTACAATTTCATTTTCCACAACGAAATTCGTGTAATGATACGAATCTTCGTGCATTGGCGGATGACTCCACACTTCAACACCATCAAGAAGATACAATTCCATCCACCGGAAAATTGCACGATAAGGTCGGTAAATATCCGTATCACAATCAATGATAATGAGTTTATGCCCGCAACGGGAGAGGGCATGAAAATATTGCATACAAGAATTGATTCGTACTTGTTTTTCGGTAATTCCGTTACCGTTTGTCCAATTGACACCGGAATGATCGACTAAAAAAATAGTTTGTTCCGGCGGCAACCGTAAAACATAATCCAAATAGTAGGTAATGGCTTCATCAATTCCGTCTTCATCGAGAAAAATACTGATATTGGTGTTGTAACCATTTTTGGGCGTAAAAATCGGTAACGGTTTATCCAAATTATTCGGTAGTTCGATCTTTTTTTCAGTGAGCCAAAAACTCAGAGCGTCAATTTGTTGTTCTTTGCTTTCTGGATTGATGTCTTCTTTAATCGTTTTGAGAATATTAAAAATTACACGAACTCCCATTTCCTGCTCTTTTCGCAACAGAAACTCGGCTAATTGTCTGGCTTGTCCGTTTTTGTAGGGAATTTTCCTCTGATTATTCCGCCATTTGCTTATCGTGGTCGCATCAATTTGTAAACCGACAGCCGCTTCGGTTCCCACAATATTTAATGCCTTCATAATATAATCCAGTTTAGATGTACTTTTCATCTCATTGTTCCAAAAAATCATCAGCCGTCATATTTGACGGTAACTGCCGTGATATTTAACGGCAGATACCGTGATATTTGCTGGAATGGCAATAATTTGTATCACTAATTTCTTGATTTTCCTATTTATTTTTATTTTCCAAATTCATTTGCATTGGAGATTCACGGATTAGAAAATCATGAACCCGTTTAAAATCCTGATCGGTTAAGGCGTGTGTGATTTGTTCTTCTTCCGTTAATTTTTGCGGAGTTACAGTGCCGATATTTTTCGTATCACTATTTTTCGTGCCGGCAGAAGACGCAACCGGCGGTTCGACGGAAACTTGTAACCGGTTTTGAAGTAGCGTTTGCCAAAGGGAACCGCTCAGAAAACCAATAAAAAAAACAGTAAATAAAAGAACTACCAGCAAAGTATTTTGTTTCATCATTTCACTAAAACAATTGAAGAATAAAAATTTGTTCAGATTCTGGTCACGATAAAGAGTATCTCACACTTTAAAATTCAAGTGTGATGAGTGTACAATGATCGGATAATTTCATCTAAGGATATTTTGGGCGTCCAGCCGAGTAATTCCTTTGCCCGTCGGAGATCGGGAATGCGACGGCGCATGTCGTCAAAACCGGGACCATAAGCATCTTCGTAGGGAACATACACCATTGTCGATTGAGAACCAAGAATCGAAATAACACGTTCAGCAAGTTTTTTGATACTGATTTCTTCATTACTGCCAAGATTGACAACCCGACCAATCGCTTGCGGTGTAACAGGAAAACGGAGCAACGCATCGACAACATCCAATACCGAACAAAAACAACGCTGTTGATTACCGTCACCGTAAATCTCCAACGGTTGATTACGTTTTGCAGCGGCAACAAAACGCGGTAACACCATACCGTATTGACCCGATTGACGCTGTCCAACCGTGTTGAACAATCGGACAATGTACACCGGTAAACTCGATTGATAATGATGAGCAAGAACCAGAAATTCATCAAGCATCTTGGCTGCGGCGTAAGCCCAACGGCGTTTTGAAGTAGAACCCATCACGACATCATTTTCCTCCTGAAACGGAACCGCTTCCGATTTACCGTACACTTCGCTGGTCGAAGTCAACAGAAGAGGACGACGATAACGCGCACAAAATTCAACCAATGTGTCGGTTGTCCGAACAATCCGTTGAACCGTTTCAACCGGACGGTCAATAATCAGTTTCACCCCAACCGCACTGGCAAGATGATACACAAAATCATGTTTCGGAACTTCCTGATTCATAAGCCGTGAATCATCTACCGACGCAATAATTGCACGAAAACGGTTGGCGGGGAAACCCGATTCAAGTGCAGCAATATTTTCCCAACGTCCGGTCGAAAGATCGTCTATAACAGTAACATTATTTCCGGTGCGGAGCAACGCTTCGGTCAAATGGGAACCAATAAATCCGGCTCCGCCGGTAACAAGATAATTTTTCATCGTTCAAAATGATTTACTCAATCTCAATGGCAATTTTTATGAACACAAATGGTTTTTATACTGTGTTAGTCATAAAATTGATATTTTTATAAACTATTCCGTGTAATTTTTGTTAAAAGTTGTCATAACTATTTACTTTTACTTAATAGGTACAAAAAGCGGAATAGCCCGATAGGGCTTAATTTTCATAACCGCAGGTCTTTGACCTACGGTGTAACGCCAAACAGCCTAGCAGAACTTAACACGGTAACGGCTTAAAATCCTGCCTTTCAGGCAGTGGTTTCCTTGGTTTGTAACCGCAGGTCAAAGACCTGAGGTTACGAAAATAAAGCCCTGTCGGGCTATTCGGTTTTTCAGATCAATCCAGAAAATTGTTACTTGAAAAATACCAAATACTACCCTAACACTGTATACTTATTTGTACGTAACGGTCTATTTAATTTATGAGTTTCATGAATGTTTACTTTAACATGTATTTCGTCCTGAAAGGACATTGTATAACAACCCGCCGCGTGCGGCGGGTTATTACACATTGCCTCTTGCGAGGGCGAAGGAAATTTTTACAATAATTACGTGAATAGGTATAAATTAAATAGACAGTTACGATTAATTAATAGGTTTGTTATTTTAGCGTACTCATATCAATTACGTACCGAAACGGAACTTCTCCGGCAATAATTTTTTTGTACGCTTTATCAATTTCAGCGGCGTTCGCTTTGATCAATTCCACTTTAGGATAAATATTTTTTGATACGGAATAATCAAGCATTTCCTGTGTTTCTTTGATGCCGCCGATTAGTGAACCGTAAATTTTTCGGTTGGCATTGCCCAACGGCAGTTTTGAAATGTTGATATTGGAGTTCGGCGGCAACCCTACAACCGCCATCTCACCGCCCAACTTCAACATCCGAATATACAACATCGGATCATAATCAACCGGAATTGTTGTAATAATAAAATCCATCGTGTTGTTCAATCCTTCCATTTCCTGCGGATTACGAACATTTACGTAACGTTTTGCTCCCATACGTTCAGCGGCTTCGCGTTTTTGGTCGTTTACATCAAATACTGTTACGTCCACATTCAGGTCAACCAGATATTGAACCGCCATGTGTCCCAATCCGCCGAATCCGGCAACTCCCGCTTTGTCTCCGGGTTTTACGTTACTAAATTTAATCGGCGACCATGTGGTAATTCCGGCACAAAGTAACGGGGCAACTTTTTGAATATCCGCGTTTTTCGGAATCTTAATCGCGAAGTTCTCTGAAACAATAATTTTGTTTGAGTAACCGCCCATCGTTATTTCATTTTCGTGATAATAATCCTTTGAGTTGTAAGTAAAAACGGTTCCGTTTTCACAAAATTGCTCTTTGCCCGCCAAGCAGGAACTGCATTTTCCGCAAGCATTCACCATACAACCCACACCGGCAAAATCACCAACGTTGAATTTAGTTACGTTTTCGCCTGTTTTCGTAACACGTCCCGCAATTTCATGTCCGGGAATCATGGGATAGTGTGTATGAATACCGAAATTGGCTTGCTCATCCCATACCGCGTGCAAATCGCTGTGACAAATTCCCGCGTACAAAATCTCAATCTGAATGTCATTGCCGCCAACCGCATGACGTGTAAATTCATGCGTGTGAAAATGACCCTCATGAGAATAGACCGCAAAACCTTTGGCAGGTACACGATGCGTTTGCGAATCATTTTGTTGCGCATCGGCAAAATTAATCGCCATAATTAACGCAACAACAATACAGAACGTTTTCCGGTTCGACAAAAATGTTAAATTTGTCATGTTCAAATTTTTCTTTCCTTTGAGGTTTTTTCAAATTCATTCTGAAGTACGAAAAACACGTTTTTTAATTGCGGCAATGCCGTGTTTGGGTTAATGGATTAATAATTTATCTTGCACGATAATCGAAAATTTTATTTTTAATTGTCTCTTGAAACAGTTCTGTAATTTTATCTTTGGTTTCTGTTTCATTTTGTTTCAGAGTGATATTTTCTTTGGGCGTGCTGTTGTAAGTTACCAATTCCGGTTTTTCTTTGTTGCGTGAGAAGAAATTGTTTTCTACAAGATTTTTTCCCGCACGGTGAAAACGGAGAGGCGGTTGAAATGTATCAACAATAAGATTGAAATCAATCGTGAAATCAGTCGTGCCTTCATCAAGGAACATTCCGTTACTTTCGGCACGTCCGGCGTTGCGCGGAATATCGTGAATGTTGTTGAATGCTAATCGCGAACCGGGTTGCCGACCAAGCGTGTAAATCGCTCCGCCGTCGGAAAGGAGTTGCATACAATGATGTAAATGACAACCAAGAACCATGTTTTCCTTCGCAACCGTCGGCGAATCATTCCA
>JAISBG010000348.1 GCA_031266315.1 Planctomycetaceae bacterium
CGAACAATTACTCAAAGAACATCCGAACATTGCCCGTTTTGAATTCCGAACTCCAACCCTCGAAGAAATTTTTGTCGGTTATATGACAAAACAATAAACATGCTATCAACATGTAACTCCTTTACGGAGTTAAAATTGAAACAGTCGATTTTTGATTATCGTAATATTTTAATGGAATTTTCGTTAAAAGTCGGCAATCATCAGGTGAGCAATCATCAGGTGGGCAATCCGCCCGCTGGGCGGTTGCGCCGGTCGAGTCGTTCATTGACTCCAAAACGGAAGGCAATACCAATTGCCATCATTAATCTGATTCACTGTCGGCGAGTATGCCGACGCAATGTTTTAGCAAAACATTGCCCACCTTATGTTTACCTACTTTTAACGAAAATTCCACTGAATAATTACTAAAAAAACCAACAACTTTCCATACAAAAAAACGATGACTACACAAATTTTTGCAATATTAAAGAAAGAATTTCGTCAACAATATCCGTTGGCGGTTGCGATGTTGTTGCTTTGTTTTATCGCTCAACTCGGAGCCTTCATCATGATATCGTTTCGCGAATTATTCGGTCATAATTTTTTCGACGATAATCATCCGATGTTTTTCGGAATTGCCTTGTTGACAACGGTATTGTATGCCGGAGCGGCAGCCGCTGTTTCGTTTTCCGTTGAACACGAAGAAAAAACGTTTGGCTTTCTCCGCAATTTACCGGTTTCACCGTTGGCAATATTGCTTGGTAAAACGGCGTGGGTTGTTACAGGAACAATTTTTGTTTTTATCAACTCATTAATTCTTACGATTTTTTGGAGATTGACGGTTTTTTTATCGGAAAAAATGATACCATTCGCAAGAGCAGATTTTGTATCGGAAACAATGGCACAATTCGGAGAAACAGATATATGGTTAAGTGTTGGCGTTGGTATTATTGAGGTTCTCGTTTGGGGATTCTTTTGGTCGTCGCTGTGTCATAAACAGATTCACGCCGTTCTTGCCGCTTATTCGAGTGCTTCTTTGACAAGTTTTTTTGCCATTCAATTTTCCGTACAAGGTACGGGTGTTCTCAATGCTTACGGTGAAGCGGTTCCGCTTCGATTGGGAATTATCGTTGTGGTGGGAATTGTTGCTGTTTGTTCAATGTTACGATGGTTCAAAAGAGCAACACGGCAAAATAGTACGGCGGGGATTTTTCAGAACAAAAATATTGCTTTCTTGTATCCTGATATTTTTGTAAATCCGTTTTTCGCACTGCTCTGCCAATCGGTATGGCAATCGCTGATATTGTTGGTTTTTTGTTTTATTGCTACAGTAATATTGTGTCTACCTGTCATTTGTTTTTCTTATGATTCTCATAACAATCCTATTCCCATTGTGCCATTATGCTGTTTTGTTTTTACTGTGGCTATTGGCGGAGGATGTACTTTTGGAGCAGATCAAAGAAATCAGTCGTTCCGTTTTTTAAGCCGATGCGGTATTTTGCCGGGGAAAATCTGGTGGAGCCGTGTTTTGCCGTTTTTTATCGTTAGTCTTCCATTTATTATTGTTGCAACAGTTATTGAGTTAGTTTATCTTGTTCCTAGAATTGGCGGTATAATTTGGTACAATAATGAATTTGCTTTTATTCTTTCAGGAATTATTTCTTTATTGCTGATACCATTTTCCGTTGGAACATTTTGTTCGATTTATTGCCGGAGTATGATCGTTTCTGTTGCGCTGACTAGTATAGTCAGTATATTACTTTTTTTCTGGATGTTACTCGGATGGACTTTATTTCGTTTTAATCCGTTTTGGACAACATTACCGTTAGCGGTTGCATTGCTTGTTGCTTCACGGTTGCGAACTGCGGATTGGCTACGGGAACAGCAAACATGGAAAAGTTTGTTAAAACCATTGATTCCATTTTTTGCAACAATTACAATAATAATTTTTGCTGTTCCGTTTGTTCAGGTTTATTCGATTCCGTACATTTCATTGAACGAAGTCGAAGACATGCTCAACAAAACCAACATTGCGGAACGCCTAAGTCCGGAGGAACGCAAAAAAATGTTTCAGGAAACTTCCGCACGTTTGACACAAAAATTTAACAAAGAAGACATTGATCAAATCGAAAATTGGCACAAAAGTATTCGCCTCTATAACGATTGTTTACGGATTAATTCTTATTTGTTCAATTATGCGTATCCTCCTTTCGACATAAAAGGTCTATCTGATGGAGCATTGAAAAAAAGTTTGAAAAAAGAATACACCGACTTAAAAGAAACAATCCAATTGTTTCCTCGTTTCGAAACATGGATTTTGTACAATTATGAAATGAAAACACGTATCGTTAATAACGAACATGCTCTTCCTCCGTTTACTGAGAAAGAAAAAGCCGTTCTTACCCGATGCCGTTATTTGCCTTGGCAAAAAGCAAGAATGTTACGGATTTTTAACTGGCAGTTAGGTTATTGTATCAGAAGGTCGTGTATTGATATCATATCACAGATTCCACACGATAATATAAAAGAATATTTTGATAATAGAGACTTAAGATTTGATAATAGAGATTTAAAAATAGAACGCTTTCTTATTGATTGTGGAGTCCTTAATTTTTTACCCGACGAATGGCTTAGTCAACACAATTATTTTCAAACGGTGAATGGTAATCGGTTACGGCTTGTTTATACGGCGTTACGACTTTGGTATCTGGAGCATGACCGCACGTTGCCGAAATCATTGGACGAATTGGTTGGAACTTATCTGGACGAAATTCCGCGTGACCCGTTAATCGGTACTGTAATGGAATATAATCCAAATGGAAATTTTCGACCCGGTAATTCCGAATATTACAAACGTTATGATTCGCAACAAAAAATAGATTGTCCGTATTTGAAATTAGGTAACACCGTCCTTGAACTTTAATTTTTTGCCGGTCAATACGACAAAACAATAAACATGCTATCAATAGACACTCCCTTTACAGAGGAGTTAGAATTGAAACCGCCGATTTTTGATTATCGTAATATTTCAATGGAATTTTCGTTAAAAGTCGGCAATCATAAGGTGGGCAACCTTTCGCTATTTGTTAAAAGGTTGCGTCGGCAAAGCCGACAGTGAACCAGATTAACAACGGAAACTATGTTGCCTTCTGTTTTGGAGTCGATTACAACTCAACCGGCGCGACCTTTCAGCGAAAGGATTGCCCACCTCTTTCTGCGAATTTTCGTGTGTTTCGCGTTTAAAACGAACTTTTCAACGCTTGGACACCTAATCCGGTAGAATCAGAAAAACACCACAACGATTCGTGAACACAAGGAATTTTTGGAAGACATTATCTTTCTTTTTGTGTAAATCTTTCCGATCTGCGTCCTCTGTGTGCTTTTTGTTTTCCGAAAAATAAAAAAGACCTCTTGCATTAAAACCTGTTTTTTCGGAAACTACGTTTAGAAGTTTTTCCGTGTGGTTGATTTTGCTGCCGTAAAAAATGCGGCAATACGTTAGGGAGAATGTATTTCAATGCCGCAAATAATCCGAATCTATTGGCAAATTTATCGACGAATTTATCGACAAACATTCTGGACGAAGACTGTTTTTTCGTTTATCATAATGCTTTTGATTGGCGGTTGTTCGGCGTATCGGTCTTTTGGAACGCGGGAATTTTCATGGCAATTGAACGCGCCGAAATCAAATAATCCGATTTTCGTCGAGGCTTACGATCACAATTTCCTTTGGACGGTTTTGGTGGATGTTATTGATTCGCATTTTGAAATTGAGGATCGGGAAATGCCGGTTCGGCTTTACGGCAATGTTTTGACGGAAGGCAGGTTGAGCACAAAACCGAAAATCGGTGCGTCAATCGCGGAATTATGGCATGCGGATTCGGTGGGAATTGGTGAACGTATTGACAGTACACTCCAAACAATCCGGCGGCGTGCGGAGGTTCATGTGATTCCTGAAGTCGGCGGCTATTTGATTGACGTTAAAGTTTATAAGGAATTGGAAGACAACAAAAATCCGCTCCAATCCAATTCTTCCGCGAATTTACGGTTTGAAGATGAAGTTGATTCCTTCGCGAGACAAATTGATATTGATTCTAGTTCGGGCAATTGGTTTATTGTGGAACGCGATGCGGCAATGGAAGATCGTTTACTTTTAGAGATTGTGTACCGCCTGAAACATCCGTCGGGAATCATTCGAAAATCAAAAGAACCAATTCGAGGTTAACATCGCCTCTCAATACTATGTCCGGTTTTAATTTTCAGGAAACGAATCAAACGGCAACCGCCGTCATGGTTCGTCCGAGAAACAAACGTAAAAACAAACCAAAACGTGAACCCAAATATCATGTTATTCTTTGGAACGACGAAGTTCACACGTTTGACTATGTGGTTCGTATGCTTCAGATTCTTTTCGGTTATCCGCCGGAACGCGGTTGGCAATTGGCAAAGGAAGTGGATTCACGCGGAAGAGCGATTGTTTTTACCTCTTCACTGGATCGGGCGGAAATAAAACGTGATCAAATTTTATCATTTGGTCCCGACCCGCTTATGTTTGAGTCAACCGGTCCCCTCATCGCAACTCTTGAAAAAGATACGGAAAATGAATAACTGTACCTTTCAACATACAAAAACATACCAAGAGGAGAATATTTTTTCATGCAATTTAATGAACATTTAGATCAAGTTTTGCGGCGTCTTGGCAGTAACGGAGCGTTTTTAACGGTCAAGAGCGGAGAACGGGTTAATACGATGACAATTGATTGGGGATTGATTGGTATTCAGTGGCAGTTGCCTGTTTTTACGGTGTTGGTACGTCCGAGTCGGTTTACATTTGAGTTGATTGAAACGGCAACCGATTTTACGGTGAGTGTACCAAAAGATGACCGGTTTAACATTGCTCTGATGTTATGCGGTACAAAATCAGGACGAAATATTGACAAATACAAAACAGCCGGTCTTGCTCTCAAACCGGCGCAAAAAGTAACAACACCAGTCATAGACGGTGATTTTTTTACTTACGAATGTCGTATTTTGTACAAAACGCCGCTTAATTCCAATGAAATCAATTCGGTTGTTACAAAAGATTGTTATCCGGACGGCGATTTCCATACAATCTATTTCGGCAAAATCGTTGATTGTTACGAATAAAAAGTTGCCAGCCTTTCAAAGTAAAACTCAAGAGATGAGCATGTTTTGCCCAAACGAGGTGGGCAATGTTTTGTCCAAACGAGGTGGGCGATGTTTTGCCAAAACATCGCGTCGGCGTTAGCCGACTGTGAACTGGATTAACGATGGCAAATGGTGTTGCTTTCCGCTTTGGAGTCAATGCCGAGTCAACCGGCGCGACCCTTCAGCGAAGGGATCGCCCACCACACCAATTACTGAATTTTATTGATTGACTCATGTTCCACCCTGTAGGCGAAAAGTCGGTCAAACGTACATTAACATCAGAATTTTGATCTCCGGTAAAATAGCAAGTTTTTCCTCCGCCCCTTTAGGGGCAACATAAGCCAGCCCGCCGCAACGCGGCGGGTGAGAACTTGACAAATGGAAACGTTTGTATTGTAATGTAATACTTTGTGGTGTTGCCGTAACAGCAAGAGGTAGGCAACCTTTAAGGGAACGGCAATACCGTACAAGGTTTGCTATATTAACTGTATTAATTAATCAACTATCAACTCTCTGCTAAATAATTATGTTCCGACTTATTTTATTATTGGGTGTTTTATTTTTTTCCGGTTTGGTTTTTGCACAGGAATCGGGTGATGATGGAACGGCAGAAGCAATGTTTGCTGTTACTTCGGGCGAAAAAGAACAACTGCTCGAAAAAACCGAAAATGCACTCAAATGGTTTCGTTCTCTCAATGTTGCCGATAAACAACGGTTGTCCGCAAAAAATTTCCGTGTTAAAATTTTGCCGCTCGAACTAATGCAAGCCGCCGCTATTCTCAAACAGAAAGAGCAACCCGATATGGCAAGAATGGTTCGTGAAATATTGCCGTTTCTCCAACCAACGCCGTTGGAGTGTTTTGAAATTCAGGAACGGCTCGGAACCGAAACTCTCGACTCTTTTCAGCAGGAACGTGAACTCCTCATCGGTGATACGCCGGATTCCGTAACCCGCATCAAAGACGGCGCAACCCGTTTTCTCAAGGATTTTCTCAATCCTGCCGAAAAATTGGCTCTCTTTCGCGAACCGCAAACTCCAAGCGAAATAATGAAAGCGGTTGATGTGTTAGTGATTGCTGGACGTCCGGTTTTGATACGGTATTATCTTCAGAAATTTCTTGCCGCCAACGCCGAACCGGAAGAATACGCCCAAATCGCCGAATCTCTCGGTTCCCGAAAACTCTTGCAAATTGCCAACAATAAAGATTTCACCCCGCAAGGAAGTGAAGCGGTTGCCAAAATTTACGCCGAAGCCAAAAAGTATTGGCAAGACGAAAAGACGGTTGCCCAATCGCTCGAAGATTGGCAAAACTCCGAAAATGCTCCCAACATCGAACCGCTTCATGCTCTCTGGAAAGGCAACAATGTTTCCCTTACGCAGTTAATTGAAGAACTCGGCAAAACCCAAGACGAAAACGAAAGAGACGTAATCCTTGTGGTGATTCTTTCCTTCTCCGTCGAAGGACGTGAATGTCTCGCGGTTGCCCTGAATAGCGATAATGCAAATCTTGTTTTATATGCCGCAATCGGTTTAGCCAGTTTAATTCGCCCCGAAGAAACGTTTTTACTTTACCCAGCCCTTTTTGCCCCTTCCCCGCTTTCCGACGAACAACGCAACCGAATCTTCGAAACACCGCGCCCTCATAAACTCAAATTCCCAACTTCTGAAGATGCTGCCGCCGAACTTTACACGCGCGCCAACGATTACTTCGATAGAAAACGTTCCCTTAAAGCGGAATTCGACGGTTTTGTCCGGTTCTGGAACTGGGACGAAAAGGAAAAGAAACCCAAATATATCCGAATGTTGTTGCCGGCAGCGTATCGGCTTTTCGCTTACCGTTACGCCGAACAAGCCTACCGGATTAAGCCGGAAATTCGGAATATTCAACGGCTGTATCTGACAACCCTTTTTGAACGTACCGCTTATCTCAACGGTCTTGATACGCCGCTCGATCCAAACAAAACCGGTTTAACCGAAATTGTCGCCAAAACCGAACCGCAACCAA
>JAISBG010000387.1 GCA_031266315.1 Planctomycetaceae bacterium
AAAAATCAAGCCTTTTTGAGTAATACTTAGTAAGGTAAGGACGGCAAAACTTTTTCGGATTGGGAAAATTTGCCGTTCTATACTTCCTATAATACCCATTTTAACAATACTGAGAAAAAAATTTTGATTATTTTGGACTTTTTTTGAAAAAAGGGGCTTCGCGTGCTGCTTGCACGGCAGGTAACAACATTGCAATCAATACGCCGATGATTGCAATAACCACAAGAAGCTAAACAAGAGTAAAAGCCGTATTAGAAGTTCTTTTACTCTTATACAGATTGCCCCCCCCCCCCTATTTTAACACTATTTTTCCACACGGAAAAAATGGTTCCGAAGAATACGGCAAACAACACGGCAAAACAATCAAATAAATTTTTAACGAACATAAACATCGTAGTATCCTTTCTTAACAAAGAAAAGTTGAAAAAATGTTTTCCCGTTGCTCCGTCGGGTTAAAAATTTTTGCCGTCCCCAAATCCACAAAGTTTGGCTGGCAAAATTCAAGTTTCCCAATTAAAACACATCCTAAGAGTCCGTCAATAGGGGGGCAGTAGGATTACAAGTTTTTTGTGTGGTTACACTGCTGTACTCGCCAACCTCATTTCTCTGACGAAACAATTAGATTTCTGTACTCGGTTGGAGTTTTTCCAGTCCATTTTTTGAAAACTGTTGCAAAATATTGACTGGTTGTAAATCCGCATTGCATGGCAATTTCCGTCATTGATTTTTGCGGTTCATTGCGAATCATTGTTTCCGCCTGACGAACCCGTAATTGATTTAAAACATTGAGCGGCGAAAGATTCATTAGTTGACGGCAACAATGGGAAAACCGTGTGGGACTAATCCGGCAAAGTCTCGCCATTTCTCGTAACGTCCATGGATGTTCGAGTTGTTCGGGAATACTCGCCAACTCTTGAAAAAACGTTTGAACCATTTCAATTGATCGAGGTAATTCTTTAGAAGAAACAGATTTATTGTCCATTTCCTGAACACTCAGGAAATCATAAAGGAGTTCGTTGATGGTGATTGCCAATGCCGAAACAGGACATTCCTGCCCGGCATCCCGCAAAATCCGATAAAGTTTTTTCCACGAAAGAATGAATTTTTCCGAAAGATGAACAACCTGACTCGAACTGTAAAGCAAATGACGAATCAATTTGTTTTTATCTTTGTCGGAAAGAATAATCCATGAAGGCAATTTGGGCTGTTGCTGACTTCGGCGTATTTTCGTGTCGATAATAAACCACATTAACGTTCCGACACTGATATTGGGATTGCCGATACGGTGAATTTGCCACGGCGGACAAACCGCCATATCACCAACTTGGAGTTCCCAACTGCCCGTGCCGGTCTCATATCTGTTTTTTCCGCTTAAAAGAAAGGTGATTTCAATTCCTTCGTTGCGGTGCCAGTCGAGTCCCCAGTGTTGTTCTGTAACAGCACTCCAAAAACCAACCGTTCGCAATCCGGCAAGCGAATCTTTAGGAATTGGTTGACCCGGATATTGACCGCGTGCAAAAGATTTCAATAGGACATCACCGTGTTCGGCGGCTTCGGTTACCCGCGAACAGGTGTCAGCACTGTAAACAGTGTTCCCTTCCTGATAAAATGGTACACGCGGCATCGTAATTAATTGAAACAGTTTTCTACCAACATGTCGTCCCTAACGGGACGCAATCGCAGACTCGGAATACTCATGCAAACAAAATCCTGCAAGCGGTTGATAATCCTTCGACAAAACCATGACTTTCCATCTCGTGCGTATACCGTAGCCGGTATGGGCGGTAGGCTTCGCCCTTGAGTAATCGCTTCACGTTGTTGCGCTTCCGTAATCAGCTTCGTGAATTTTAAAACGGCTTGAGTATAACATGAGTTAATAATTGCCAACCTTTGTTGTTCCGTTTATGTTTATTACTTTTCCCAATTTCAAAACAATCAGAAAATTTATTTCCTTGTTTCCGTCATGAGTCGTATTACTGTATTAGATTCTGTACGGCGGATAATGCGGCGGATTTCAAGTATGCTGATCGTGGCAAGTACTTGATGAACCGGTAAACCGGAAAGATGAATCACCGAATCAATCGGCGTCGGATTTGCCGTAATGAATTGTAACACTTTTGTTTCCGTTTCATTAATTTGCAACGCGGCAGGTATGGGAATATTGGCAGTTTCTATTTTCGGTGTTTGTGCAGGTCGGGAAGAGACAACTGTTGACGGGGATTGCGGTTGAGGTTTGACCGGCAAGTCAAATTGTTTCAATAAATCGTCTGCACTTTCCACAAGAACCGCACCGTTACGAATAAGTTGATGACAACCGCGCGACGATTCCTGATCCACTCGTCCGGGTACGGCAAATACTTTGCGTCCTTGTTTGGCGGCAAGAGTTGCGGTAATCAATGCCCCGCTTTGGGGCGGAGCCTCAATAATTAAAACGCCAAGCGATAAACCGCTGATAATTCGATTTCGTTGCGGAAACATTCCACGTTGCGGAAATTGATCCGGCGTGTATTCGCTGAGGAGCATTCCATTGGTTACAATATTTTCGGCAAGATCGCGATGTTCCTGCGGAAAAATATGGAGCAAACCGCCGCCAAGTACCGCAATTGTCCGACCTTTAGCCGCCAATGTCCCGCGATGAGCCGCGCCGTCAATCCCCAACGCCAAACCACTGATAATTGTGAAACCGCATTGCGAAAGTTCCGACGCGAGACGTTCTGCCTGTTGATGTCCGTATTGAGTGGCATGACGTGTGCCGACAATAGCAACAGCAAAATTGTCCGACGCCTGAAATTCTCCTTTAACGAACAAAAAAAGCGGCGGGTCGTCTATCGTTCGTAACGACTCAGGATATCTCGCATCTTGTTTCGAAATCAACGAAATACCGTTTGTCCGGCATTGGGTAATAAGTGTTTCGGGATGGCAAACAGAATAGGCTTGCGAAATATTGTTTGCAATTTTAGAACCGATTCCCTCAACTTCCTGTAACTGATATACTGTTGCGTTAAGTACCGATTCTGCATTTCCGAAACGGTTAAGCAGCCGTTGCGTCAACATCGACCCAATCCCATCAACCATATTGAGTGTGATTTCAGGAATCAACTCTTCCGGTTCAAAAGTTTTTCTAACACCGCCGGAATGTTCCGCATGTTTTGCGGTCAGACTTATATCTGTTTCGATATTATCTGGTTGTTCCGGTCTAATCATCTTACCTTAAAATTCGGTTTTCGTTTTAGTAAGGGACATGAGGGACAAAAAGGACTTTTTAATCAATAGGGACATGCGGCAATGTGTCCCTACAACAACCGAATTTTAAAATAGGAGGCGTATGTTTTTTATCGATTTCGTGCATACGCGGCACCGCAACTCGGGCAAGTTCCCGACGCAATCAAGCGTCCGCCGGCATTCGCGGCTGAACCGGAACGGACAGCAGTGTTCAATGTCGAACTGCTGTAGGTTGCGTTATTTTTGTTACATGTCGGACAGTAAGTCGAGGTTGGACTGGACGCTTTCGCCGCCGCAGAACCGCTGTTACAGGTTGCACAGTACACACCCGATGATTGTGTCGATTGGGACGAAGTGTACGTAACACTACGGTTTTGCTGTTGCAACCGTGCCGAAGACGACAAAGTGGCTCCTTGTCTGACTGCTCCGTAATTCGCATACGATCCGTAAGATGAAATAGCACTCATGGTAATTCCTTTATCAAATTAAATTTTTCTGCACAAGGCATAAATTCTCTGTACACAGATTCAGTAACATTCCCTACATTAGGACTCGTTTCTCTAAACCGCAAATCCTGTCAGATAATTAATTGTACGGTAATATGAAACATAACGTCTTTGACATAGTATCACAGTATTCAACGTAAAATGCGACCTGTCAAATGAAACAGAAAAAATTTTTCACAAAGAGAAATAAATGCGTTCCGGTTTTCCCGATTATGAGAATTATTCAAAAACAAAACCGAAGATAAATCTCTCCAACTATAATAAAAACACCACATCAATTTATGAACACTAAGAAAAATTCCTGATTCTACCGGATTAGGTGT
>JAISBG010000424.1 GCA_031266315.1 Planctomycetaceae bacterium
ACCCGAATCTCAATCTTCACCCAATTGGGATTCGGCTGATTCGCCGGAGCAATATTCCAATGGTTCCGCAATTGTTGAAGCGGACAAAAACACCGAACAATTAGGTAGTAGTAATGGCAATGGCGATTTCAATCGACGGGCGAAATATCATCATGACAAACGGCGGTCAAATCGGGAATTGCCGTCCATGTTCGACGAACCAACTCCCGAATCCGAAGAATCCGCCGCTCTAAAAAATCTCATGGAACCCAAACAGGACGGTAATGATGTGGAAAAACGGTTGCGTTCGATGTTCAGCGAGGAAGAGGAAACAGAATTGACGACATTCGAAGAAGTGGCTCCAAAAAGACAAAATCCCAATCATTATTCAAATGATTCAAACAATTATTCAAATAATTCAAATAATTCAAATAATTCAAAAAATTCAAGAAATTCAAATAATTCAAGGAATTCGAGAAATTCAAACAACCGCACGGAAACATTTTCACGGCGTTTGGAAATGGAAGAAGAACAAACGGTTACGGGGAACAAGGGGCGTTTTGATCAAAGTTTTGACCGAAATGAAAATGAGGAATCTCCCCGTGAAGTGGTTCGGGAACGCGGACGGCGCGGAACCCGATTTGAACAACGTGAAGAAAAAACAGAACGTTCTATTTCAACTTCAAAAACCAATAACAATGAAAACCGTTTCGCAACAGATTCCTATTCGGAAAATGCGGAAACATGGGATATTGACGAGGCGTCAAAACCTGTTGAACGTTCCTACGGGAAATACCGACGAGGAAGAAGTATTGAGAAAAAAAGTCTCGACAGGGATTCTTATTCGCCGCCCGAAGAAACAGCCACTCCCTTCGATACAACTCTAACTTCAAACGAAGAAAGTGATCTGGTTCAACTCCATAAAAATATTCCGAGTTGGAACGAAGCCATCTACTTCTTAATCGAAAGCAATATCACCCGACATCTCCAATCTTCACCATCCCGAAATAACACAGGACGAAGATAGCTCACCTCAAAACGCCAAGGGAGGTGGGCAATCCGCCCGCTGGGCGGTTGCGCCGGTTGACTCGTTATTGACTCCAAAACGGACGGCAACCCAAATTGCCATCGTTAATCTGATTCACTGACGCGACCTTTCAGCGAAAGGTCGCCCACCTGATGATTGCCTATGAAATTTTACCTATTATTTGATGATTCCGGTGGGAAACACCTAATCCGGTAGAACTCAATGCCCCGTGCTGCGTTGCACTTGCACGGGGTTATCCATGTTAAAGTCCTACGGACTTAGGAATCATGAACGAATAATAATCTCTTCACCTTTACTTTGACTTTTCGTGAACAGTTACTTTTTAACTACGGTACGGAACATGAGTTATTAACTATTAACTATTAACTAAAACGCACATGTTGCCAAGAGAGTTCTATGTTGTCTGGAATTGTTTCGTGAACAATTTGATGGACATTGATTTTTTCTTCGGCAACCGCTTGTTCCCAGCAGTCGCCGCGAAAATAATCCGTCCACGCATCCAATCTTGCCCCAAGTTGCCACGCTTTTTCAATCACCCGACCAAAACGCCGGTCACTTCGGCAAATTAACGCTTCAAGCAAACTCGTCTCCAATGTGTGATATTTGAGCGAAATTCCGGTACGGCGAACACGATTGACCAGCCGCGCGTGAGCATTGAGAAAATAACCTTGAGACTGCATTCCCAAACGTTCCCAAGACGTGTGAGGTTTCGGTACGAAATTCGATACGTTTGCCGTAACAATCGGAGTTCTGCCGCGAATCCGTTTGCCAAGCCGCCCAATTTCCAACGATAAATCGATAATTCCATCAATATCTTCATTCGTTTCTTCCGGTAAACCGCACAAAAAATACATCTTAACCCGATTAAAACCATTGGAAAACGCGGTTTCACAACCGTTAAGTAAATTTTCGTTCGTAATTGGTTTGCCGATTCGCCGCCGCATTGGGTCGAGAGCCGCTTCGGGTGCCAGTGTTAAACCGGAAGTCCGTTCGGTTGTCAACTGTTGCATCACGCCGCTAAGTTGATGATTCACCCGCAAACTCGGTACGGAAATCGAAATATTCAACGGCGTCAGCACTTCACGAAGCCGTTCCATAAGTTCCTCGAATTTCGGATAATCACTGGTCGAAAGTGAAAGCAAGGACACTTCGTCCGAACCTGTTGCCAAACAAGATTCCAGAGCAATGCGGGTAATGGATTCAGGACTCCGAATCCGAATCGGACGTTTTTGTACAGTGCTGACACAAAATTTACATCGACCCGGACAACCACGCATTATTTCAATCGCCGCCCGATCCTGAACACATTCAACCAACGGAACAATACGAAGAATCGGCGGCTCAAACGCTTCAATCTCTTGCACCACCGCCGGTCGAACCACCTCAGGAACTCCCAACTCATTGGGTTTCGGTTTTAACGCCCGACCATTCGAATCATATTGGACAGAGTAAAACTGAGGAACAACCACAAATGGAAATTGCCGCGCAATTTCAAGCAGTGCGGAACGGCGATTAAAACGGTGTTCCGAATTGTGTTTCGCAAAGGTTTGTTTCATTTCAAGCCAGAAATCACAAACCGCCGGAAGCGATTCCTCACCGTCGCCAATAATAAAAAGATCAATAAAATCGCTCATCGGTTCGGGGTTGACAGCCGACGGTCCGCCCGCCATCACCAACGGATCACTCATTGTCCGCTCCGAAACATGAAGCGGTATTCCGCCAAGATCAAGCATTGTCAGAACATTCGTGTACGACATTTCGTATTGCAACGAAAATCCAAGAACATCAAATTCCGTCAACGGCGAAAATGTTTCCAACGAATAAAGCGGTAAACCGTGTTTTCGCAACGCTTTTTCCATATCAGGATACGGCGTGAAAACACGTTCACAAGCCCAATCGTTGCGGCGGTTTATCAGCGAATAAAGCAGTTGCAATCCGTAATTACTCATCCCAATCGTGTAAACATCGGGAAACGCAAAACAAAACCGACCGCGTACCGAGTCTTTCGGTTTGACAACACTTCCCAATTCACCGCCGATATATTGACCCGGTAAGGCAACTTCAGAAAGTAATAAATGTTCAATTTTCTGCCGAAAAGTCAAAATATTTTTGTGTTATACCGCAACGATAATATTCCGGTTGGATTTTTTCAGTTATAAATATAAAATAATCCCCGTTTGTTTTCAGATCATTTTCCTGACAATTATACTAATATACTAAAAGTAACTTCTAAAAACCTAATTTTTTTGACAGGATTTACAAAATTTACAGGATAAAAATCAAATAGAATCCAGTAAATCAGGTATATCTTGTCAAAAATAACTTTTGCTAAAGGTTTTTAGAAGTTGCCTAAAGCCATTTTAAAATTCGCGTCGCTGAACACGCAAACGCAACGGTTATTCAAGGGCGAAGCCTACCGTCCGGTATATTGTTCTGATCATATTCCGATGGGGCATCTTTGTTTTTCATAACCGAGACATTTGAGAACTTCAAGAATTTCGGAGCAAGTCGGAAACATTCGTCCGCTGGTTCGTTTGTATTCATTTAACGCGTTCATAAATTCGACTTCGTCTTGCGAATAATCCCGTTCACAGGTTGACGGATCAATCTGACGCCGCCGGAGAATTTTTTTCTGTTGCGGTAAGGAAACCGGAACCGGTGTTGCTGCCGGTTGATCAATTCGTTTAATATCATACGAACAATCCGTGTTTCGTTCAACGGATTGGGAAATTTTTTCAACAGATCGGGAAATTTTTTCAAATTTATCCAATGTTGTCAATTCTTCATCGGAAAAAGGAAATTCTTCACCGATATGGTCGGAAACAAAATAATTGTCGTGTAAACATTTTTTCTCCGCAACAGATTGACCGGAACTCCAATTGTTCTGATAAGAATCAGAAGAAAGGATATTAACCGGTAACGCTTTACGCGGTCTGCCTCGTTTCCTTTTCAGTTTCTGTTTGACCTTCTGTTTGGCTTTCGGTTTAACCGAATGAACCGCAGGAGAAACCGAAACGGTTGCAAGACAATATTCAGACGAAAATCGATCTGTATTCCCTTGTATTTCAAGAGAATTTCCAAATTGTTGTGTCATTGAAGCACCTTTCCAAGGGGGAATGGAGGTTTGAAGGGGGACGGGAAAATCTTCTAAAACTTCATTCGACACGTTCAGAAAAAATTTTTAACAATCACGAAAAATGTTCGGATATGTTAAAATAAACGGATTACAGAACAACGCCGATTTTATCACTTGATCGGATTATACGGTTACGCGGAAATGGCTGGGCAATTTATTAAAAACTTCGCTAATTAGGGTTGCTCACCTCTCTTGGTGTTTTTGAGGTGGGCAATCCGTTCGCTATTTGCTAAAAAGGTCGCGCCGGTTGAGTCTTATTCGACTCCAGAAAGGTTTGCCCTGCCTATCACGTATCAATTCAGGTAACTTCTACAAAACGTCATTAATTTATTATCTTTACTCATGTTACGCACGAGATGGAAAGTCATGGTTTTGTCGAAGAATTATCAACCGTTTGCAAGATTTTGTTTTTGGCGAAAGTTTTACTCTATGACCAAAACGGGTTTGATTGTTTTGCCTTCTTCGGCATCTTTGAACGCCTGATTAATTTGATTGAATGGATAAAAATGAACCATCTTTTCAAAGGGAAACTTTCCTTCCTTTTGCAAGTCCAGAAGGCGCGGAATAAATTTTTGCGGCACAGACCAGCCGGTATCGGGACTTCCCCAAGTTTTGCCTTCGCGATGTTCTTTACAGCTGAAGTTGATATTTCCGCCGATGCCTACGCCGCAGGCTTTTCCGCCTTTGTTCAACGCCAACCGTAATTGCTCAAGCAACATCCGGTTGCCCGATGTATCAAAGCCGTAATCTATGCCGCCGCATATATTTTTGATGGTTGCCGATATGTTTTCCACTTCACTGGTATTTATGCAGAACGCGGCTCCAAATTCACCGGCGAGATTTAACCTTGCAGAATTTTTATCCACCGCGATGACAGGATCACATCCGCATATTCCGGCTGCCAGTACCGCCGACAAACCGACCGCGCCGGTTCCGAATACAGCCAACGGTTTTCCTTTTTCAGGTTTAAGATAATTCATTACGGAACCTGCACCTGTCATTACGCCGCAACCGACAGGTGCCAACGATTTGAGATCAAGAGTGGTCGCCGCTTTAGTCAGCGCATTTTCGTGGCAAACCGTAAATGTACTGAAACCTCCTTGCCGCATTAGCGGGAAGATTGGCTTGCCGTTCAGGGAAAAAGGAGTGCTGCCGTCCAAACGTTTCCCGTTGAAAAAATGATAAATATGGTCACATTCATACGTGCGATTATCTTTGCAAGCACGGCATTTACCACAATGCGTATAAGTAACGATCACCCGATCATCCGGCTTGAAACCTTGAACCTTTTTGCCGATCTTTACGATTGTTCCGCTTGTTTCATGCCCCAACAGATAATGCCCCCCGCGCATGGCGATATCCGTATGACAAACGCCGCAAGCGGCAACTTTCACAAGAACTTCGTCCTCTCTCGGTTCTTCCAGATCAAGTTCTTCCATGACGAATACGCCCGAATCGTTTTCAAGAGCAGCAGTAATTTTCATATTATATTTATTTTCAAAATTTCCTTTTGGAATGTTACCTCAAAAACGGATTGTACCATGTATTGACTAAAATTGTGATATGAAAACAGAAAAAATGGTAGAGACGGGACGAAAAATTCAGTTGAATTTCTCGCGCCGGAGACTCTGGGACGAAAAATTCAACTGAATTTCTGGCACCGGAGACTCTGGGACGAAAAATTCAACTGAATTTCTGGCACCGGAGACTCTG
>JAISBG010000493.1 GCA_031266315.1 Planctomycetaceae bacterium
TGCCGATCAACACGGTGGGCGAACCGGGAGCCCATGGCGCAACAGTAGCCGGAATACAAGGCATCGGAGTCAGAACTCCCAATGCCGCCGCTGTGGCAACTGCAACCATAGGATTGGCAGGTGACGAACATACGCCGAATGTTGCAAGATTAACAAACGGTTTGTTGTCAAGAATTGTCGCTGTCGGTGTCGGACTCAATGTCCGTTTATCCGGCAAAACAACCAATGGACAAGGTGCCGCCCCAAACGAACATTGACACAACGCCCCCATTACAACAAGTTGTGACATTAATATACCTCCGGCAATTACAATAGTTAATGATGATTGTGCAAAGTATAGCATTGCTTCTCTATTTGTCAATAAAGTTTGTCAATAAATTATGGCTGATCTACCGGATTAGGTGTCTCCCAATAGAATAGTAAAATAATTGGTAATATTTCAACGGAATTTTCGTTAAAAGTAGATAACTATAAGGTGGGCAACCTTTTGCTATTTGTTAAAAGGTTGCGTCGGCGTTAGCCGACTTGCCTCTGTTAACGGATGGCAATTTGATTCCAAAACGGAAGGCAATACCGTTTGCCGTCGTTAATCTGGTTCACTGTCGGCTAACGCCGACGCGACCTTTCAGCGAAAGGTCACCCACCTACGAAAGGTTGTTCACCTACGAAAGGTTGTTCACCTATGAAAGGTTGTTCACCTACAAAAGATTGTCCGCTTCCATTATTAGGGATGAACGTGCTCGTCCATCTTTTCTTCTCTTAATCTATGTAACGGGCGAAATCAGAAAGAGGGGCTTTTCCATTGGAAAAAACGGGAAATGCCGGAACGTTGACCGGAGTTGTTGGAAGGTAACGGTTCGGCGGGTTCTTCGCCTTGAATTTGCATAATCGCTTTTTGTATCTCCGGTAACGCTACTCGTGTTACGGTTGGGTCAGAAATCGGTCCGCGAATCTTTAATTGGACAATCTGATCTCCGGCACCGCCAAGAATGTCACTGACAACCGGAATTTGCGCCCGACGATTACCAAGCCGTGTTTTCATGGTCAAATCAACATTCCGGTTGTCCAGCCGCATGAGACCGTCCCCTTGAAGGAGAAACGCTCCGCCTTCAAAAATAATCGGATTGAGAATAACTTGCGAACCCATCACTTGGAAATCAACATCCGCCGAACTAAACACTCCGGCATTCGGGTCTGTCTCCCGAATACTCAACTCCCGCAATAAACGAATCATTCCCGGTGCTTCATAAATGTTGGCGTTTCGCAGTTGGATTTTCCCTGTTCCGCCAAGCAACTCCAACTTCCGACCATGACCATGCAAATGAACGTCCGTACAATTCAATGTCCCCGCAATTTTTTGCGCACTCGGTTCCAGTTCCCGCGCAATCTTGGCAAGGTCTGCGCCAATCAATGCCGTATTGACACCGTAAGAAAATCCGTTGTTCGCCAAAACAACCAATCCTTCGCCGTATAACGTTCCATCAAAAAAACGTCCGGTGATAGGTTTTGCCGGCTGCTCCGCCGCAAACCAAGATAATTGCCGGAACTCTTGAAGCGACGGAATTTCCGGCGGCATCGGCAATATTTTACCGGCTTGGCGTCCCATGTAAATTTGTTTTGCCGTTCCCTGTCCCGCCGAACCAAAACCGGAAGAACCGGAATGAGGCGAACCGTCAAAGAAAAACGGACCGCGTAAATCTGTTATTTGAAATCCGCGAACCGTTAAAGAATCAAGGCTCAGTTCTCCCGCCAACCGGAAAATATCGTCCACCGAATAACCCGCCAGCCGGAGTTCCCCAAAAATGTTCTCAACCGGAACACCAAGTTCCATGCGGTTTTGGTGCAAAATCACCCCAAGATTCCAAACCGTCAAGAGAGGCGATTCCATTCCTTGCCTCAGAAATTCAACCGAACCATTCAAGTTAAACGGTTTGCCGATTTGCAGATTTTCAACAATTTCCCGCAAGTTCGTCGGCAACGCGTCCAGAAGTTCACGGTTGGGCGGCAACTGGTTGATGGTCAGCGGGGCAAGCCGGAATGAGAGTTGACCGGTATTGGAAAACCGGCAGTCCAAACCGGTACGGAGTTGCGTTTCCTGATTGTTGCCCGTCAAAAGATTGGAATGAACATAGCCGTCTTCGTAAATAATTTCGCCCTGAACATTGTCAAACCGATACGGAAACCGTGTCGGACACATCGAAAAACCGGTTCGCGGTAACGCCCGAAATTGGAGATTCAAACGGTTGTCCTGAGAATGATAACGGATTTGAGCGTTCAAATCGACTTTGCCCTTCATCTGCAATCCGGTAAGAAGTTCCCGTTGGTCCGCGTTGAGCAACGCCCCCGAAAGTTGTTCGTCAATCGGAAGTTCTTCGGCTTCGAGAAGAATCAGAAGTTCAGTGGTGTTCGCGGAAGAACTGTTCGGTGTATTGGGCAAGAGAACCGGCTTCAAATGTCCGCGACATTGAACAACCGCCGAACCGTTGGTTCCAATAATGTTTTGAAAAGTCCAGATATTGTCGTCCATTAAGAGTTGACCGTAGATTTTGCCGAGCGGGTAAGGGAACCGATCATATCTGACCGAAACATCATTCAACCCAATCTCAAACAACTTTTTAAGCGGAGCATCACCCGGCGGAAGCAATATTTTTAGTTCCACGTCAATTTTGCCCGCCGGATGCAACGTCATCACAACCTCTCGCTGCTCTTCCGGCAAAGCATTCATGAGTTTGGAATCAATCGGAACTCCCACTCCGGTTATCCGAACCTGACCATAAGGATCGACAAACACATTGCTGTATTCACCGAAAATCTGGACATCAACCGGTTCGCCCTGTTTCGTAAAAAATTGGAACGCAAGTTTGGCGGTCTCGTCAACACGCAATGTTCCGGTAAGGCGTTCCAATTTATAAGGAAGTTGCAGGAACGAAAAACTCAAATCCGAAAGATTCAACGACAAGGATTGAGGTTTCCAGCGACCGTCCCGCAAAACAAGATCAGCATCAATATCTGTTGTTCCGGCATACTCGAACCGCGCAAGCAATTTTTCCGTTTGGTCATTCAGAAACAACGAAAAAACCTTCACCAACGCCCCGTCAAACACCAATCCCCGAAGATGTGCGGAAAGAACCGCTGAACGTTGTTTCAACAGACCTTCTTGGGAATACGAAAGAAGCAATCGGGCTGCCTCCGCAATTCCGGTTAGTTTTTCGACAACAATACTGTCGTCCGTGATTTTGAATCGGGTATTGAGTTCGGAAAGTGTCCGGTTGATTTCGTAAAGTTCCATGCGACCTTGCGACAAAATACCGTCCAACGCAAAACGAAAACCAAACGGCGCCGAAGAATCGGACACAACAGAAACTCCAATATCAAACCGCCCCTGAAACGATTCCAAAGATTGCTGCGTCAATGATTGCTGAACATCGGAACTTCCGGTCGCCGGTTTTTTCAACGGTGAATCATTAGGTAAATGATTAGATAAGTAATTAGGCAAATAATTAGGTAAGTAATTAGGTAAATAGTCAAGAAATTCCGAAGTCCAATCGAATTGCCGGCAACTTGCGGACGCTTCCCATTGTTTGTCCGAAGGATCGAAATGACCGTTGAACACCAGTTGCCGAAACATTTCGCCGTTTGCATTTCCCGTATATTTCCATGCGGTTGGCGGCGGAATTTTTTGCTCAATTTTTCGTTCAATATCGGAAAGCAATATTGGTCGGTTTTCGCTTTCCGGCGGCGTGATTGAAACGGAAATCCCTGTAATTTTAAGCGGATTCGCTGTTGAAATGGTTGCATCGTCGTAAATCAATGTCCCGCCGACAATTTCCAACGGAATCGGTCTGACCGGTGTTTCTCTATGGGGTTTAAAGTGTTTTAGTTCTTCAAAAAAGCCTTCGTTTGTTCGGCTAACCCGAATAATTGGTTCACGCAGCACAATTTTTTTGACTCTGGCTTCTTTCTTATAAAGAGACCGAACGGTAACCGGACATTCAAAAAAAGCTTCTTTAACAATCAACAACGGACGTTGTTTCTGCCCCAATTCCGGAGGAGCCGAACATTCCAGATCGTGAATGGTGATACCTTTTTCTTCATCGAGTCGGACATTACCGATATTGATATTGAGATCGGGAAAATGTTTTTCGAGTTCGTTTAGGACGTAAATACGAATCTGGGAGTTGTGATGATACAAGGCGATAACTCCCCCAACCGCTGTCAAATCAACAAGCAACAGCGTTCCCCAACAAAAGCCTAACCATAATGTTCGTAATAGGTTCCTGATAATGGATTACTTTCTGTTATCTGAGCAAGGTTTGGCGGAAAAGAGTTTCCAACGGCGTCATAATACAAAATTGAGCCGAACCCGTCAAGAAAAGAATCCGCGATTTTCCCAATTCTACCGGATTCGGTGTCCAAGCGTTGAAAAGTTCGTTTTAAACGCGAAAAGAGGTGGGCAATCCGTCCGCTGGACGGTTGCGCCGGTTGAGTTTTACTCGACTCCAAAACGGAAGGCAATACAATTTGCCGTTGTTAATCTAATTCTCTGTCGGCTAACGCCGACGCGACCTTTCAGCGAAAGGTCG
>JAISBG010000497.1 GCA_031266315.1 Planctomycetaceae bacterium
CGACCTTTCGCTGAAAGGGCGCCCACCTGATGATTGCCTATTATTTGACGATTCCAGTGAGAAACACCTAATCCGGTAGAATCAGTTTTTTTAACGCGAAAGAATACGAAAGATGCGAAAATTGGCGGGCAATCCCTTCTGCGAAGGGACGCCTACCGGATTGTTACAAATGTTTAATATTTCCCAAATTCGATTTCCCAGATTCGAGCGGTTTTGTCGCGGGTTCCGGTTATAACCAGCCGAAGTGATTGTGTTATTGTTTCGGGAAATTGTTGCCGGTAATCGATTTTTTTGTTGCCGGAAACATCGCTTCGTAAAATGTCAACCCATTCGCCGTTCCGTTTGTCCTGCAACCGGAAATCGGAAATCGGCGCAATTATTGAACCGCCTGTTGTGTAACCGCTGACAATTCGTACAGAATTGACCGTAACCGGTTTATTCCACTCAAACACAATTTCGTGCCTCTCTGCTTTGCCGCTTACCCAACGTGATTCATTCGAACTCAAATCAAGATTGCCGTCATTCAAATTCTTTGCGTGTTCGATATTGCTTGAAACTGTTACAATTGCATTGTCTGCCTGATTTCCGGCGATTGGTTCCAACGGTTTTGGTTTTGGCGGCGCAAATTCCGGCGATGGCGTAACACCTTTGTCCATGAGTAATTTCAACTCGGTCAGGTGAACTTGATAAACACCGCGCGGTGTTGTACCATGTTTTTTGCAAAGCGATGCCGCCATTCCGACGATTTCGCCCATGCAGCCGCCGGTGCGCATGACTCGCGACGTCCCGAGTCCTTCGTGAGTAACACTAATATCGCGTCCCGCCATAAACAGATTTTCAATGTTACGAGAATACAAACAACGATAAGGAATCCAAAACGGACTTGGAAATTTCGTATAATGCGCAACAGAAATAAATTCGTCGCCTTCAAATCCTTTTTGATATTTTGGTTCCGGTAAATGTAAATCAATGGGCCAACCGGTTGGAACCGCTCCATCTTCAAACTGAACGGCATTGATTAAATCTTCTTTCGACAAAATCACATCGCCCATCAATCGCCGTGATTCACGCTTGCCGGCAATATGCGCCATCCAATTTAATTTCGATGTCGGAAAAGCGTGATCAATATTTTTCAGTGCATCCCATGCGCCGTAAGCGGCACGAAAATTCCAGTCACGAATATATTCGGCTTTCTCAATAGGGTTACGATAAAATCCGCTTTCCCAATACCAACCGCCAAGTTGAAGCGGGTCTTTTTCTTTTCGTCCCGGAAATGGTTTATCCGAAAGATCAAGTGCCCAAGAACAACGTGGAAACGGTGATTCTGTACCAATATCGGCAATATTCCATAAATTACAGGGTCCCATGTGTCCTTCTTCCGTCAATTCGCTGTCCGCACCGGCAAGAAAACCGAGACAACCATCTCCGGTACAGTCGGCAAACAGTTGACCGTCAAAACGATAATCATGACCGGTTCGGGTATTTTGTGCAAAAACACCGATAATCCGGTTGCCGTCTTTGACGATATTGTAAGCGCGATGTTCCAGAAAAAGTGTAATATTTTTTTCCGCATTAACGAGAGCGATTTTCCGTTCATCTTCATAAAGATCGGCGGTGTTTTCCGGTCCGTAATGGGCGGATTTCTGCTGTTCCAATTCCGCAACGACATTACCGATATTTTTGTACGGAGCGATATTTCTTGCTCCTTGCAGCCAGACACGGACTTCACTGCTGTTGTTTCCGCCGAGAACAGGACGATCCTGAATAAGCGCAACGGTAAGTCCGTGACGTGCGGCTGAAACAGCGGAACAAATTCCGGCAATACCGCCGCCAACAACCACAAGATCAAACTTGCCCTTAAATTCCGGTGTTTCCGAAAATCCAAGCAGTTGACGCCGCATTTCGGCAAGCGGTTTAGAGTCGTTGGGAGGGACAAAATTTTCGTTGCAAGAAAAGAGAACAGCGTCGCATCGCCCTTCAAAACCGGTCAAATCGTGTAACGAAATTTTTGTTGTTTCGCCGGTAATTTCGGTTGTTCCGCCGTATTGCCAATGCCATTCGGCATTTTCCGTACCGAAAGTAGTTTCGAGCGGTTTACCGTTGATGAGCAATTGGAATTTTCCCGGAGTTCCCGGTGCGTTCCAGACAGCAACCCAATCCCGTGTCCGAACCCAAACGCGATAAGTTCCCGAAACGAATTTCAATTCCGTTACGGCATCTTTGACCGGAACACCAAGACCATGAGCCAAAAGAAACGGCGAACCCATTTGATCCATGAATTGCGAATCGTGTACCCAGCCGCCGTAATCGGTAAAATGTTCCGCTTCGATGAGCAAGGTTTGGGAAGTTTGCGCCGAAACAGTGTTCAGTAAAAATGAAAACAGAACAAAAATTTGCAACAAAGTAAATAATCGTTTCATAACAGTAATTTTAAAAGTTGATTGTTTCGTAATTTGCGGGTCATCACCAACAGGCAACACCGGTAGGCGATCTCTCAATTATTTAAGAGTATATCATTATCCACTATTTTTTACAGTAGGATTGTAAGTTCTTTTGTAACCGTTCATGAAGCATTAAAGCAAATATTTGGTAAAATATGTATTCTTAAGTCCGTAGGACTTGTACATGGATAACCCCGTGCAAACGAAGTGCAGCACGGGGTATTGAGTAATACGCCGCC
>JAISBG010000511.1 GCA_031266315.1 Planctomycetaceae bacterium
GTAACTTCTGGGATTTTTTCTGTAATAAAAATATCCGTCTTCGGCACCGATCAAGATGTCGGGAATATTATTGTTATCGAAATCCACAACGGTTGGACTGGTACTGTGACCGCTGATAGGACGACGGTCAATTTGTCCCATATTTTTGAATATCCAAGTTCCGTTTTCGTGCTTTATTTGTCGAAATGCGTCGGCGTTAGATGAATTAACGAAAAAATCAACCGCCCCGTCGCCGTCGTAATCCGTGAAACAAATTTTCCGGCGTCCACTGCCACCAGCTTTGCCGGCGTTTAATTGAAACGGTTTACTGTTTTCGTCAACAAAAATTCGTTTCGGCGGAAGAAGAACCAATTTGTTATCAATCTTTTTTCGTTCAAAAAAAGCGAGAAATCCTTCGTGGTCGAGCATTAACAAATCGACAAGTCCGTCTTTGTTCCAGTCGAACATAACCGGAGTTGTCCGCCATTGGGTCAACAAACCTTGACCTTCGGGACGCAACCAACCATAAGCCAGTTTTGGTTGTTCGCTTTCCCATTCGACTTCAACCGGTTGCGGAGCGGCAAGTTTGGGGGCGGTTTTCGTGCCGATATTTCGGAACCAAATGATTTTGCCCCAAATAGAATTTGCCATAATATCCGGCAAATCATCGCCGTCCCAATCGGCAACAGTCAGAGTTGTGTAACCCCATTTTGCTTCGATAGGTCCTTGAATGGAACCATTCGGTCCTGCCATGATACGAAAAATCTTGCCGTCCGCTTCGAGTCTTTTCGGAACATTCCATTTCGGCGGGTCAACACCGCGACCGCTTAGATTTTCGATAAATTCGATGTAACCGGAAGCGTTACCACAAATCAAATCATCATCGCCGTCGTTGTCCCAATCAAAACCGCAAGGTGTTACAAGAGCACCGCATTTTAATTCGTCTGCCTCCTGTTTGAAATATTTTGGTTCCAGAAACACAGGTCGATTATCCTTGAATTTACCGGTGTTTTCGATAAAAGCAACACGTCCGTCTTCATCGCCGCAAATCAGATCGAAATCACCGTCGCCGTCCCAATCAAACGCAACCGGCGTAATCATTCCCATATCCATGACAAGCGGCAATCCATTTTGCAACGTTAATTTACTGCCTTTCGTATATTTTGGTTCTGTTCGTGTTCCGATATTTTCGAAATAGGTAAAACTGTCCTTAAATTCGCCACAAATAATATCGAGATCGCCGTCGCCGTCCCAATCGAGTATATTGGGACAAGGCCAACCGTAAGTTTCAAGATTTTTGCCTTCCGTATCTTTCAACAGAAATGGTGTTGCGTAAACCGGTTGTTCATTGGTTCCGGTATTTTTTGCAACGTAAAGATAACCATGTGTCTGATCATTTTTCCAATTTCCGTGTTCATCATAAGCATTGTCCCAACCGTAATCTGTCCAATCGTCAATACCGATTAAAATATCGAGTTGCCCGTCGCCGTCGAAATCGACATATTTCCACATATTGCCGCGTAGATTTTTCGGATGAACATTTGCCGGAATTGGAAGTTTCACGGGTTTTTCTGTACCGGTATTGGCAAAGTCGGGATATTCATTTGCCGGAGTGAGCACACACGGTTTGCCGTTTACGTAACTTACCTGAACATTGATTTTACCGCTGCTGATTCGCCGTGCTTTTTTGAACACCGGCATTTTTTCCGATGTTCCGGGGTGTTCAAAAACATAAGTTCCGTTATAGGGAACACATTCACAGGAAACCACTAAATCCGTAAACCCGTCACCGTTAACATCAATCGGAACGGGCCACGCCCAAAGTCCGACACCGAGATCAACCGTTAAACCGGGATTATTGTACTTGAGGCGTTCCAACTGCGATTCGGATTCCTGCGCTGCAAGCGATAACGTACCAAAAACAAACAACACTGTACACAAAAAAATCTTTCTCATGGAATTACCTCTCTGAAAAACAAAAAATGTTGCGAAATTAGGAAAAGGTCAAAATTTTCAGTTATTGGTTGTAACAATGAACTTTTCCCGTTTTGTTAGGAATGACATGTTCTACTCAAGCCATTTTAAAATTCACGAAGCTGATTACGGAAGCGCAACAACGTGAAGCGGTTACTCAAGGGCGAAGTCTACTGCCCATAACCAGCTACGGTATAACAAAAACTTTACACGAAAATATCTGCTTTTTCAAGTGTAATTACACGACAAACAGATGTCATTTTGCGACTGATTCTTATATCGTAACCGTCTGTTTTAATAACACAAAATTGACAGGATTTTCATCATTTACAAATTTTCTGATTCTACCGGATTAGGTGTGCAGTCATTGAAAAGTCCATAGGGCTTGAATTTTGATAACTCCGCAGGGGTGTGATGATGCATAATCGTAGGTGAGGCGAAACGCAACCTACGGATCAGACTTATCCTGTAAATTATGTAAATCCTGTCAAAAAAATAGGTTTTTAGAAGTTATACCGTAGCCGGTAAGGCAATAGGCTTCGCCCACGGGTACCCGCTTCACGTTGTTGCGCTACCGTGTTCAGCTTCGCGAATTTTAAAACGGCTTTAGCATACTTCATGGTTTTGTTCTTTCTAAAAAGGGATTGAAATGTTACGGAACGAGATCAAACACCGCGTCGGTTTTTCCTCCGTTTGGAACGGTAAACGTAATTCCTTCCTGTTGATATTTAGCAGGAATTTGATACGGAGCCGGTTTGGGGTTTGTTTCGTCAAAAGCGGGGTCGCGCCAAAAAAATTTGACTTGATATTCACCAACTGCCGCTCCCTTACGTCTTGGAGATTCAATTGTTTCAAGCGAAAAATTCCCTTCTGCATCCGTTAAACCGGAAGCGGCAACAATTGGATTTTTCGCAGTTGGTTGAAATGTAACACTACAATCGGCAATCGGTTTTCCTTGTAATGTTACCTTACCGGAAACCGGAATGACCGGATCATTTTTGTTGCAGCCTGTAATAAAAACAGTGCAACAAACAAAAAACAGTACAAAATCAGTTAATGATACAGTCAATAATATTTTCATGGAATTTTTACGGGGAATGAGTGATTGAACAGTAAAAACGTTTTATTATCAAGGTAACGGAATACGGTCTCGGTCGGCAATAGCCGCCGCCATTGCCCAGATGTTTCCTTCAATTGTTTGCGTGATAAATGTAACGGAACCGTCGCCGCGTGTAACGTTAAATCCGCCGGAATGATAAGCACCGGAACCGCGATAACAGGTTACTACATTGGTCGATGCTTTACAAAGCGAAAAATCATAAACTTTTAACGTTCCGCTAAACGGACCGGCAGCCGCTGTATTGTGCATGGCAACACTGGATGCCCAAAACGTATTTCTTCCATCATCAAACGCATCATCGGTTTTGTGATGATGATGTTCGGTGAAGATATTTGTGTTACTTGTTCCGTCAGTCATTGTTCCAAACGTTTCGCAATCGAAAGACCTGTTTGTTCCGTAACCGCCGGTCCCTCCAAAAACAAATGTTTGACCGACATGGTGAAACAGTCCGCGCCATGAATCGGGAAGACCGCGTCCGCTATCGGGAAAATCGTAGTAACCGCTTCCGGGTGTTCCTGCCGCATAACCGTTATGACTATACCGGTTCGTAAAACCGCGATAGGAACCGTAAGCCCATTGACCGGTTGCTGTTACATTAGTCGGCAAACCGCGTTTTTCGGAAATCGCACCGGAATCAGAAGGACAAAGATAAGCCGCTAAAGGTGTGGCGCACGCTCGTTCAACAGCACGAGTTGAATCAGGATTGGCATCCAAACCGGCAAATCCTGCAACGTAAACCGATTCGTCCTGATAATACGGTACGTTATTTGAACCTTGTTCAAAAAACGTATCGAAAATCGATTGTTGTTCCATAAACGGGAGAATACTAACCGCCCAACTCAAATACCATTTATCATGTTGGGACGTTACCGGAGTTGTCGATTTTCTCAATATAAGTTTTCCCGGCGGAAAAACTTTGTTTGTGTCATGGTAATTGTGAACGGCAATACCCAACTGTTTCATCTTATTGGTACACGACGACCGCCGCGCCGCTTCCCGTGCCGCCTGAACCGCCGGTAACAACAACGCGATCAAAACGCCAATAATCGCGATAACAACCAACAATTCGACAAGCGTAAATGCTTTTTGTTTCAAAATTGATTTCATAGGAGTCTCCAAAATAAATGTTAAAGTTACGGTAAAGGAACCAAATCACTGTCACTGATCGCAGCGGCAACACTCCACGTATCGCCGTTAACGGTTACAGGAATAAATGTTACGGAAGCATCGCCGCGTGCAGTATTGAATCCGCCGGGGTGATAAGCTCCGACGCCGCGCTGACATATCACTTCGTTGTGAGATGTCGTACAGATTTTGAAATCCTCAACTCTCAATGTTGCACTAAAAGGACTCGCTGCGGCAAGATTATGCATTGCACGGCTGGAAGCCCAGAACGTATTCCTTCCGACAACTCCCGCATCGTGATAATGATGCTCTGTAACAATATTTGTATTACTTGTACCGTCTGTCATAGAAGCAAATGTTTCGCAGTCAAATGACCGATTGGAACCATAAGCCGGACTTCCGGCAAAAACAAAGGGACCGCCAACCATGTGAAAAAGACCTCGCCATGAATTGGGCAACCCGCCGCCGCTATCAGCAAAATCCAAAAATCCGCAACCCGCTGTTCCGCTTGTTGACCAACCGTTATAGTTGTAACGATTTTCGAGACCGCGATAAGAACCCAATGCCCATTGACCGGTTAAAGCGTCGGGAGTTGCTCGTTTTTTGAAAACCGCCAACGAATCGGAAGGACAAACGTAAAAATCAACAATTGTTGCACACGCCCGTTCAATGGCACGTGTT
>JAISBG010000521.1 GCA_031266315.1 Planctomycetaceae bacterium
AGCAAACTTATTAAGCCGGATGTTTCTGACCGGGCGGCTTATGGTAAATGGTTACAAGAATCGGCACAGGAACATCTGACATCTTTTGATTTAGTGGACACAAAATATGGTGATTTTCAATCCACACCGGAAGAGATTGAAATTGTCGCCGGTTCCAACACCAAAACGGTTGAAGTCGGTGCGCCGGTACGAATCAAACGTAACGCCAGCAAAGACAAAAAACAGAAAGAAAAATCCAAATAATAAAAATTTGTCAGCATAAAAACCGCGGAAAATTGATCAATTAGTTGTCGGAACTATGATTTGTGACCGTGTATCTGTCTATTTTAATTTACCTATTTTTATAACAATTGTAAAGAATTCCTCCGCCCTGAAAGGGCGATGCGTAACAACACGGCGGATTGTTACGCATTGCCCTTTAAGTGCGGAATAGTGCTGATTAAACGCCAATAGTAATAATTTTTGTCTCATTTAATTACAACATTAAAATAGACAGTTATACAGAGAGCTGTTGATGTTCAATTGGTTGAGTGATACAATATTTTCGGATTTCGGGGTTGGATTTTGTTGGCAACATGATATCAACAAACGGATGCGACTATCCCTATTCTGATTGAACCGATATGGTATAATGTAATTTTGGAAAATTTAACATCAAGGGTTGTGGCAATGTCTTGCTGGGAATCAATGCGGAGTCAACCGGTGTGATTGCCTACCTGATGTTGACCAACTTTAACGAAAATTCCACTGAACAATTATACTTTTTTTCATTACAGTATGATTATGGCTATTTTACGAACACTCTGTTTAACGGTATTTTTTGCAGTTTTTTCAAATTTTAGTACGGTAACTGCCTGTACGAATATTCTTGTTTCAAAAGGGGCATCGGCAGATGGTTCTGTAGCAATTACGTACACCGCAGATATGGCGGGATTTTATCCGCGTCTGGAAATTTTTCCGGCAACAGAATATCCTGTTGATGCCGTGATTGATATTCCGGCAACAAAAAATCGACCAGCCGGAAAAATTAAACAAGTTGCTAAAACATACCAGATTCTCGGTGTTGTCTGGGACGAAGATCATGGCGGATTTTGGTCTCGTCAAGGTTGCATCAATGAATTTCAGGTCGCCGTTGCTGAAACAACTTTCGGCGGTCGTGAAGAATTGCTCAATCCGCAAGGGTTAATCAATTACTCAATGATGATCACATTGGCTCTTCAACGTTCCAAAACCGCAAGAGAAGCGATTGCTGTGATGATCCAACTCGTTGAAGAATACGGTTACAACGACGAAGGTGAATCAATTTCTGTTGCGGATAAAGAGGAAGCGTGGGTATTTGAAATTGTCGGAACCGGTCAAAACGGTAAAGGGGCGATTTGGGTTGCCCGAAAAGTTCCCGATGGCGAAATTTCCGTTCACGCCAATCAAGCCCGAATCGGTGAAATTCCTGAAAAAGGCAATCCCGATGAATTTTTCTTTTCGGACAATATTAAAAGTTTCGCAATGGAAAAAGGTTGGTTTGGTTCCGACGAAAAAATGACTGGCGAAGTAATCGGTACAAAAAAATTCCGGTTTGACGAAACTTACGGAGCGATTGATGCCAAATCGAAACGAGTATGTGAAAGCCGTGTCTGGAGTGTTTTCCGCCGTGCCGCGCCGTCACAACATTTTTCGGCAGACCATCATCGGGGCGTTCCCGATGCCGAACCGTATCCTTGGTCGATTAAACCGGACAAAAAACTTTCAACTGCTGACGTAATGGCTTTGATGCGTGATCATTTTGAAGGCACTGAATTTGATATGACGCAGGGAATTGATGCCGGCGAATACGGATTACCGCGGCGTTGGCGTCCGTTGTACTGGAAAGTTGAAGGCGACGATCAGGAATATTCGTGGGAACGTCCCATTTCGACACAACAAACCGGCTTCTCAATCGTAACACAATCGCGTTCCCATTTACCGGATCGGGTTGGCGGTGTACTGTGGTATGGAGTGGACGATAATTATCTGAGTTGTTATTTTCCGTTGTATTGTGGAATTACGGAAATTCCGCCGTCGTTTGCCGCCGGATCAATCCGACAGTTTTCATGGGACAATGCCTGGTGGGTTTTCAATCTCACGGCAAATTACGCCAATCTGAAATATTCACGAATTGCTCCTGAAATTATTGCCGCACAAAAAGAATTGGAAACAAAATTTTTCGCGTTACAACATGCCGTCGAAAAAACCGCAACCGAAATTCTCAAAACCGACAAGGAACTTGCGCAACGATATTTGACGGATTACAGTATTTCTCAAGCGGAATTGGTTGCTGCCCGGTGGAAAAAACTTGCGGTTGATATTATTACAAAATTCAATGACGGTTATATCCGAAGTGATGACAGTCAATATCCCAAAGAAGGCGACCCTTATCCCGAAAGCTGGCTGCGCCGTGTGTTGCGGGAAAGACCGGAACAATTTAAGTTGCCTAAATAATCGTAATTGTAATATTTCAGCGGAATTTTCGTTAAAAGTAGGTCAACATCAAGTGGGCAAAATGTTTTCATTAGACGGGTGATATTTTCATCAGGTGGGCGATATTTTGCTAAAACATCGCGTCGGCATAGCCGACTGTGAACCAGATTAACAATGGCAATTCGTTATTGCCAACTGTTTCGGAATTCAATTGCCAGCCGGAAACAGGGGTAAAGTCGGCTAACGCCGACGTGACCTTTTAGCAAATAGCAAAAGGTCACCCACCTTGTGATTGCTTACCTGATGATTGCCCACCTTATAGTTGCTTACCTTTATGAAATTTTAACGAATTTATAATATCAACTCAAAAATAAAATCATCACAATTGGGAATGATGTTACAACGGTTTTCTTTTTTCTTTATTGGAATAGTTATTGTTTTAACCGGAACGATTTCTTCGGCACAAACGGAGTCGATGTTACCGGGTCAGATTGCACGGCAAACTCCTTCCGGCGGTTTGATTTTTCGTTGCCTTTTTGACCGGAACAGCGATGCCGAAAACGGTGACGGTTGGCCCGATCATTGGACTCGAAAAAGCGGAATTGATCAGGGAATTTTGTTTCCTGAATACCTTGAAATCGCCAATGTTCAAACCAACAATAATTTCGGCAATCATGCACTCCGAATGAATGTCGAAGGCGGCGGAGCGGCGGTTTTTTCTCCCAAAATTCCTATCCGGTTCGGAATGAGTTACACGATTTCCGCTTACGCAGATGCTGTTAATTTTGTTCACGACGATATTTTTATTCTTCTGGCATTTTACGGGGAAAAAAACGCGGAACCGATTCAAACAATTGCGTCCGAAAAAATTCGCAACACCAATGGTTGGCGGCGGCTTGAAATTGGTCCTATTATTACGGACATGCCGGGAGTGAAAACGGCATCGGTTGGACTTCTCGTGATTCCGTCACGGCGTCAAGATTTTGGAGCCAGAGTTGATTTCACGAATGTCGAAATTCGGGAAAGTCCTTCCGTTTCCTTGTCAATGCCGAATGAAAATCATCTTTTTTTTCATCCGCGAAATATTGACGTCGGTTGTCGGGTTCAAGGAATTGATCCGGCGCAACATCTTGTTTCTTTTGTTCTTGAAGACCCGTATGGTCGTGTGATTGCCAAACGTGATGTTGAACTGATGGTCGGTAACAGACCGGCTTCACAATTTGTTGTTGCCGAAATAGACAAATTCCGTGTTTTTCAGGGAACGGCTCTTTGGCAGGGATTGCCGATTCTTTCGCCCGGTTTTTATCGGGTTCGTGTTTCAACATCGGAATCATTTGTTAAAAATCTCAAATTACCGAATGGTGTTTTTTTTGAAGACCCGCTGGCGGATGCCGAACCGTTGACTTTTGTTGTGATGTCGTCCGGTTCATTTATTTCTAACGGCGAATTTGGTTGGAATCTTGACGGTTGGGCGTTGGAAGAAATCAATCATCGGTTGCCGCTTTTAGCCCAATCGGGAATTTCACGGCTCAAAATTCCGGCATGGTTCACGGACGGCAACAATAAACAACGTCAAATGCTCAATGAACTTTGTGATGTGTTGTCTCGACGCCATATTCATGTTGTCGGCTTACTGCATCCGGTTCCGGAAGAAATTCGTGCTAAAATCCAATTCGGTACAGTTAATGCCGCATCGATTTTTTCGCTTGCGCCGTCGGTTTGGTCGGATTCGCTTCAGCCGACACTTCAAAATCTGGCACTTCTGGTGAAGGATTGGCAATGGACGAGCGATAACGATTTGAGTATTACCGAAATTCCGGGATTTATGCAACATTTTGAAGACTTACGGCGTTCTTTTGATCGGAATGATTTAGGGTTTGGTATTGGTTTTGCGTGGAGTTGGGAACAGGTGTTACCGGAACGGTTCAGTACGCCAACAACGTCAGAGATTGCCTCACATTCCGTCAACGAATTTGTGGCTTTAACTTCGGCAGAACCGCTTTCTTCGGACGATTTTGAACAATATCTTACCGAAATCTCCGAAAACCGGATTCGGCGTTTTGTTTCGCTGGTACCGCTTTCTGAAGAAGAATACGTATTGAATGACCGGATTAACGATCTTGTGCGCCGCATGGTTTTGGGCAAGATTCACGCGGAAACGTTGTTCCTGTCCAAACCAATCGACAATCAAACCGGAGTGTTACGGTCAAATGTTACGCCGAGCGAACTTTTTTTGCCTTGGCGCATTACTGCTACCCAACTTTCCGGGCGGCGATTTCTTGGGAGTGTTGTTTTACCGAATCGAAGCCGGAATTACAATTTCGATCTTGGCAATGGTAAAGCGGTGATGGTGGTGTGGAACGACCGCGCCGCAATGGAAAAACCAATTAAGGAAACACTTTATCTTGGAACGGAACCGGAAATTCTTGATGTGTGGGGAAAACGTTTTCCTCTGGAACAACAAGGACGGGAACAAATCGTACCGGTAACACCAACGCCTGTTTTTGTGACTAATATATCTTCCGGTGTTGCCCGTTTGCGTTTGGGAGTTCAACTGGGAATCAAAGAAATTCCGTCTATAACCAATCAAAAGAATCCGATTCCGTTTTCGATAAAAAATGATACGGAATATCCGATTACTGCCCAGATTTCACCGGTGGGACCGCGTTCGGGACATTGGACGATTGACCCGCCGGCTCAGACACTTGCGTTGGATTCGGGGGCAACCGGCAACGGAACATTCAATCTTTCACTCACCACCCGCGCCAACACCGGCAAAAGACCTATTCGGATTAACGTGAAAACACAAGGACCTGATCCGCAGGAATTTAGTGTGTACGATGAAATTCAGATCGGCAGCAAGAGTGTGTACATGGAATTTTCGTCTCAATTAAACCGTGACGGCGATATTGAAGTAACACAAACATTTGTGAATGAAACGGACAATGTGTACACTTATTCGTGCCAACTGATTGTTCCTGATCGTCCGATGCGGGAGACAACAATTCGAAGTGGTCAGGGGCGTATGGAACACATTTATATTGTGCGGCGCGGACAAGAGTTGATCAAAAACGGCGTTACGGAAATGACCGTCCGCGCCCGCTCCGTCGGTACAACCCAACCTGTCGGTCAACCAATGGTTTATACAATTCCGCTCTTGAGTGATTAACACAACCTCATATTATCTCAATTTATTGATTTATTATTTTATTTTTCATATCAATCCAGTGAATCGTTACACGGACTTCTAACGAATATTCTACTGAAATATTACTAATTTTTCTGATTCTACCGGATTAGGTGTTTCCCACCGAAATCGTCAAATAATAGGTAATATT
>JAISBG010000584.1 GCA_031266315.1 Planctomycetaceae bacterium
AAGTTCGTTTTAAACGCGAAAAGAGGTGGGCAATCCGCCCGCTGGGCGGTTGCGCCGGTTGAGTTTGCATTGACTCCAACACGGAAAGTAACACCATTTGCCGTCGTTAATCTAATTCACTGTCGGCGAGTACGCCGACGCGACCTTTCAGCGAAAGGTCGCCCACCTTATGATTGCCGATGAACTCAATACCCCGTGCTGCACTTCGTTTGCACGGGGTTACCTACGTTAAAGTCTTACGGACTAAAAATCATGAATAAACAATTCACCTTGACTTTCATTCATCCTAAACGGTTACTTTTTAGCGACAAAACGGAACTGGAGTTAGTTTATTATTTTTTAAGGCGTGAGAATTGTTTTTCCGCTAAAAACAAAATGTTGGTAGGAGTTGCGGAATCATTGCTTTTTTTAGAATCGGAAAATACCGTCAACGGCAAAACTGAACATTTGTTTTTTGTCGTTACTAAAAATGCCAATTTGGTCACGAGTTTCGGCATTTGTAACAACAACGTTTGACCAATCGTAACGAATTTCTGGACGGATCGTGATGTAACGGGTTGGTTTCCAATTGGCACCAAGTGTTATTTGAAAATAGTCTTTTCCGTCCAGACGAAAGAGGACGGAATCAACGAAATCTTTTTGGATTCGGGATTGTCCGTCATCGCGGAACCATTCGCCGCGCAACCCAAGCGCAAACCGTTCACTCCATTTCCATTGCAAATATTGAGCAATAGAACACCACCGCGCGGTTCCTCTTGTTCCGTCAAGCAGATTCAGAGCGGCTCCATTTTTTTCGTAACCGAAGTTGTGTTCCAGCGCGTAATACCAATGCGGAGCCAATTGATGTTGCCATGTCAGGGCGTAATTAGTTCTGTTGTCGCCGTTTCGGAAAGATTCTTCACCGGAATGAATTAGAAATGAAAGAGAGGTTCGTTTATCGAAACTTTTCCATTCCAGTCCGGCAAGTCCGCTTAAATTGCTGTCCGGTTTATCAAAGGCGTTCCAACCGCGTGAAAATCCGAGCAATGCGGAAAAACGGGAGGAAAGTTTGGCGGTTGCGGTGATTCCGGTTAAGGTGGTTGGCGAACCGTACATAAAACTGTACGAATGAGAATAGAAGAAATTTTCCGGCGACATAGCTGATTCCAAGCCCATTCCCGAATAAAAATGCCCCGCCTTAACAGTAACACCATTGCCTGCCGGAACGAACAATTCCGCGTAAGCTTGCGGCAAGGAAAAACCGTAAAGTGCAACCGTTCCCAGTCGTCGTGTTCCTGAGTTTGAATTCCAATGCAATCCGGCTTCCAACGGTTCCAGTGTGGGTTGATTGGAAAAGATGTAATTGTAACGGCGTGTTTCCAAACCAAGCGAACTGGTATAAAAATAATCCGTTCCGTAAAGAAGGTCAATTCGCCCGCCTAAATCCCAACGTCCGCCGCGCGGATTGATACGCCGCCCCAACGTGAAATACAATTGATTCATAACCATTTCGGCATTGCGGTCATTGTAGTAGAGAGGCGTGTTATGACGGTTCTCGGGATTATGAGTATTCATAAACGCTCCAGCACTAAGCCAACCGTCAAAATACCACGCCCCAACCGTTTTGTTAATACACCGCGAAAAACCGCAACATTGACAAACTCCGCGTTTCACGGTTTGTTCGTTTAAATGCTGAAAAATTCCGTACAACGTATGAGAAGAACAACCGTCTTCACCACAAGTCAAATCGTCGCAACTGTGAGTATTATTGACGGTGTAAGGATTTTGCGAATTGCTTTGTTGGTTTGCTGCCGAATGAGAACTCTGATGTGAACTTTTTTTCTGGGGAGTTAGGGAAATTGGGTATTTCAATAAGGAGGAAGCGGCGGTAGTAATGGGCGAAACAGGGTAATTGGCGGTAGATTCGGTAATTGTTTCGGCACTTGATTCGGCTGATTCGGTAATAAATTCTGTTGGTGGAGCAGGCGCATCGTTTGCCGAAACCTGACGAATTGAGTTTTCCGTATCGGATTTATTGGATTTCTCCGGTTTGGATTTATCAGATTTATTGGAATTTTGAGATTTGCCGGATTGTTTTTCGGCAACGGTATTGCCGGTATTACCATTACCGGCGGAACTGTTACGATAACGAGGGCGAAGTACCAACGGCGGATCAGGAGCAACCCGATAATAAATGTTCGGAACATATCCCTCGTCGTGATTGGCGAATGTGTCCGGCGGAACCGGAACCGTTTGTACCGGAACCATCGACACTGAATGAAATTTTTCCGGTGTTGATGGCGTTGTAATTTCCTGATCCGACTTTTTTTCAAAGGGAAACGGAACTTTTTCAGGCGACAAAAACGGATCGTTCTGAGCCGAAACAAACTGTTCACCGACCAAAAATGGAAAAAAAATTCCGAAAAAGAATAGGAATTGGAGAAAAAAATGTGAACGCATTTGAATTTTCAATTGGGTTACCAGGAAATCCATGACAATTCGTTTTGAACTTAACTATTTGTTATAAAACAAATTACGGTAATATAACGAGATTGTCGATTTCTTTGGTTGGAGAAGAATACACTTTTGGGCAAAATAAATCAAGATGTGAAATTGATGAAATAACACAAGAAGTTTTCTTTAAACCCAACAAAGGAAAATCGACTTATCTGATAAAATTTATCGGACTCTACTAACCGGAATAAAACAAAAAAACAGTATATTCAGAATATTTTAACATTAACAAACGTTATAATTTATCTATTTTATCTAAGGACACATCGACAATAATACCACTTTTGACAAGCACGCCTCGCTTAGGAAGTTCTTCATCGAATCGCTTGAAAAGTGGTTCGGATAAACCCTGACGAGTCAATTGTTCGCCAAACAAGAAAGATGAAATTGACAATGACCTCTCAAAAAATGA
>JAISBG010000224.1 GCA_031266315.1 Planctomycetaceae bacterium
TTCTTTTCAACCGCAATAATGTACACCGGAACGAGTTGACTGATTTTTTGGTCAAGAACATTTTGATAAAACGCCAGTTGGTGATGATAATGAAAACGTCGCGCATCCGATTCAAACCATGTTAAATCGTCACAAGTTTTCAAATCAACAATTCCAAATTCAGGATTCGTCCAGTCAATCCGAATCTGACACGGAATACCACAATATTCGGTACGAATAACACCTTCCGCTTTGCCGTGTTGCAGTAATTCGCAAGCGTGAGGACTCTGACGAACACCGGAATTCATCGCGGTAATAAGATTGGCTTTGTCGAATGGAATGACCGGTTTTTGTTGCAATTCCTGCCATTCGAGAAACTTCTTAGTGGTATTTCCGAACGGTTTTCCGGTTGTCGGGTTAATGGGACCGCCCACCGCAAACTGCGATTCGTAAGTCTCGACGCCTTCAAGGATTCGGCAATGAGCAGCGCGTCCAATCAAAAACGCCGACGATTCCTTTTCGTCAATAAGTCCGGCTCGGCGTTTTTGGTACAAATATGGACATTGCATAAACTCTATGAGTTGATGACTCGACAAATAATCCTTCGACTTGGCATGATAAATCTCTGCCGGTTCCGTTTCAAAAATGTTCAAATCAATAATAGACATAAAATTTTCTCCTTAAAAATGAAATAAAAAACGTTTAATTATAGCCGCCGATACTAGCGACCAACGGGAGCGGGTTTTTACAACGACGCGGCAGCGTCGAATTGCGATGCAACAGCATGTTGCCCCTCCATAATACTTATAGCGGTGAAGGTCAAATTCCTTTCACAAAAAATGGGGTTTTAACAAAAATTTTCAAAAATTTTTGAAAAAGTCTTGAATAATTTTTGATTCACTCAGGAATAATCGGATTTTTTCAATTTCACGGTAGAACGTGACATTACTAATATGGAGTCGTTCAACAATATTGGTTTTCGAGTCAACCAAAAGTAATTGACACAATTTTTGTAATTCCTCTGGAAGTGTTGCGATAACACTGCGAATTTCGCCCAAAAACACAAAACGTTCCTGATCATTCAATTCGTAAGTCGGATAAAAATTTGTGAGCGGATGTTCGTCTTCCTCCAATTCGTGAACCGAAACAAATTCCTGATGTTTTTGCCAACGTTTACGTAATCGAAATTGTTTAATTTCCGATTCAATAACTACATTGATAAATGTTGACCATGCGGCAAGATTCGGATTGAAATCGTTAACACTAATAAACAGAACAATAATAATGTCCTGCTGTAAGTCATCGACTTCCTGCGCACGAATAAGACGACGTTTGACCGCAAGTGTTGTGTGATAGTTAATTCGTGAGAATATTTCTGTTATATTTATTTTTAGCGGGGACATTGTAAAACTCCTTTCTGTTTGTGTACTGTTAAAACTTGTAAATAATGTGCATAAATTTTTCATAATGTTCTTCTTCCGTTGGAAACCAAGTATCTTCATCTGGAAATCCGCCCAGCGAACATTCCGCATCGAAGTCAACAATACCGGAACGCAAAAAAACGATTTTCTGCCCATTCCTTGCGGTCAAGATGTTCCGCCTCAAGATAGGTTCGCCCTTCACGATTCGCGTTGCGCAAAACTATCGGAAAACATTTGTTGCATAAACTCTTCTCGTCAATCATCACATCGTGTTTCCCACAACGACGGCATGTTCCGTGACGATGTTTTTTCTTGAATTTCGTAGCCATGTTTTTCTCCAAAATAAAAAAGGATTTTAAGTCATTCAAAATTCCGTCTGAATAGTTTGACCGTTTCTCCACAAAATTCCACAAAAATATTTAGTGTGTTCCACAAAATTGTTAAGTGTGATTCACAATTTTTTGAATTGTCGAGATATGGAATACCGGATTGTTCAGTCAGGAAGTGAATATTAATTTTTTTGAAGAGACAAAACCGTGAATAATTTACTTTTGCTCTTTTGTCCGTCAAAAAGATTGCGGGACAAATCATGTCCCAACTGGGACAAAACTTGTCCCGGGGTAATTTTTTTGGAAAATTTTTTATTTTTGGCAAAAAAACTAAGAAAATAAATAAAATAGATAAATTAGGGAGATATTTTTCTTATTCGTGTTAAGAAAAAAGAAGAGGTCATCAGAAAGATGACCTCTTTGAAAGACTACTATATTAATAATAGTATAGGTTTTTTTTAGAGAATCCAATCAATCCTGTGTTCGGGATTGTAATTACACACCACACCAACAACACACGATTTTTCTAAATAATCTGCCAGTTGTGGTAATTCATTTCGAATCAAATTGATGGTTCGCCAAAATGCTTTTGAAGTTGCAGAACGAGATTTTTCAAAGTCATCGTTCATCTTTCGGATTTCACCTCCTTTCGTCTTTGCCTGACAAAGATACTGAACAATCTGTTCCATCTCTTCCTCAATTTCTTTTTCGGCAACTTCATTTCCATCCCGTTGTGTTTCCTCGAGATCAGATTGAAGTTCCAGGTATCGACGTTTGAGATTGGTCAGAGTTTCTGTATCTACAACATTGTCGCGTGTTTGTATCAGCGCAACACTTTCAGGTTTTTGTCCATTAACGATTGCGCGGAGTTCCATCACAAAAACGGGATCGTTTGGTTTGGAAAGAAGTTGGCTGATACACTGTACCCCCACAGAATCTTTGAGATACATATCGTCGCCTTCATAGCGGATAACCCATATTTCCCCTTTCTTTCTGAACTCATACAAAGGGACTTCGATCAGATGTGGGGGGCGGAGCAGGTCGCGGAAATTTTGCAACGTTTTTCCCCACTCGTCTGTTGCCGTCCAAACATTGTCATTAACTTCAATGATTTCGTGTAACGAAATAACAATCGATTTTCGTTGCGGAAATAATTCAATGGCTTCTTTGGCCCAAAACCGATTCGTTGGAGTTATAATAATCATCGGCGATGTTTTCGTCGCAAAAAGTTGAAACATGATCTCGGCAAACGACTTTGTATGTGTAGGCATAACCAACAAAACCGGATACGTTTGTCCGCCCGTCTCTTCCCAAAAACCAAGCGGAATCACACGTGTATTATAAGGAAAATCCTCTTGCGATTCATGGAAACCAAGAATCTTAGAAAGTATCTCCCGAAATTTCCGTAAATCAAATTCGTATTTGATGACATCTTGTTTTGTTAATTGAATTCTGTCACACATATCATCCGGGTGCATCCCGAATATATCGTCCTCTTTATAATAGACGACATTATAAGGTTCGTATGCTGTCGGGTGAGGATAGGTGGAAGTCAACTGATCCGTAGGACGTAACAACGGACGAACAAGATCAAATTCGTTTTGAATGTCCGCCCGCCAAAATGCCAGAGCCTTCTGTCTGATACCGATTTTCTCCAACGTTACTGTTAAATGCTTGAACCGTAATGTCATGGTTTTCCTCTATTGGGTTAAGGGTAAATGTTCTTGATTTCAAAAGTGATGTAACAGAATTACTGTCCGAATCCCGTTCAAAAATTGCCGTATTCGGAGCGCAAAGTGTTACAATACGAGGGGCGGAATCGTTTTTGAATTTGACTCGAAGACTGAGCCGGTTGAGGATATAAGTTTCAGGAATATCCCGCTTTTCACGTTCAAACGCATCAAAAATATTATTTGCCCGGTGAGTTTCCTGATGGCTTGTTTCCTCATCAACTAAAAAACGTACTTCAATCGGTGTTACAGATTCGATTCCTTCAATATCCGTACAAATTAAACTCTTTCGCCAATCACGGGTAAACGGCTTCAGAGAAAATTTTTCCGTTTTGCCGTTGTAAATGAAAAAATCCTGATCGCCTAATACATGAATTCCGATGAAATCACAATAGGCTTTTTTCTCACCAACAGTCGAGGTGTGAATTTGTAACTCTCCGCAATCCGGTAAAAAAGTCAGGACATCATAAATTTCGGGACGAAAAAGAACTCCTTTCGATTCGCCCTGATCGGTAATCGCCGCTTCACGTTTCATGGGCAACCCATGCCGTATCAAAAACCAGATACCGTCATCTCGCATAAAAACAAAGACACGAACACCGCGACCTTTGCGATGGAGATTAAAAAATTCGTTCAAAGCTTCTTCTAAAGCAGTTATCGTTTCCTTCGAGATGTCAGGCAGCCCGCCGCGTTTTCCAAAAAACGTTTCAAATTTACGTGCTTTGGTGATATGCTGTCCGGCATGGAGCCGTTGTAACAGCTCGGGATTTTGAATCCATATCAACAAAGCAAGATCAGCCGGAGTCGGACTCTCGTAACCGGTAAAGTCAATTCCGGCTTGTAACGCATCCTGATAAAGTTGATCGAAACAGCTTTCAGCAGACATTTCGTCCACAAAAAAGAATGCGTCAAACAGCTCGACCGGCGTATCGTCACTAGGTGATACAAGAATTTCTGTTAATGCATCATACGGAAATTGTTCCGGTTCCTCAGACCATTGTACTCCTCCCTTTTTTTCAATGTATGACCGAAATGGAATCACCATTTGTAAAAAGAGTTCAAAATTAACCTTGTGAAGAAAATTGATCTTCGCAAAACGTTTCAAATTGTAATTTTTCGACATGAGAATCTCCTCAAAAGTCTGTTAAGTTAAATTTAGTAATGTTACGTAATTAGGATTCTCGTCCGTGAAGTAAACTCCTACACATATTATCGTTTCCCATTCAATAATACGGATTAAAGTTCTTGTTATAGTAAATCCATCCAAACGGGTATCGCATAATTGATGTTGACGATACCACTCTCCTTGAGCAATTTCTTTGCTATTGTTTATCCTCCTTTCTAATCATTCAAAAATTGTTGAAACAATTGAATATACAGTGAAACATGTTGCCCATCGACCAGAGCATGGTTCACGTGAATACTATGCGGCATTTTGCGAATACCGTTTTCAATAAATGTTTCACTGAACACAAGAAACGGAACACTGCTTCCGGCTTGATACGGCTGATAATCAGACATAAAAGTTACACCACGCAAAACCGTGTAGTAAATTACGTCGTTTTCAGAATGTCCTGAAAATAATTCGTTTGATTTTTTAATCCGTTCCGATTCGGAAATTCCGCCCGCAACAAATTTTTCAAAATCGTCCGAAAATTCTGTGAAACTGAACCCAAACGTTCCGTCAGGTCTTGCAATCGTTGTTGACAGGTGAACCGTATCGTACTCAACTGGTTGACCGTTTTCGATACGTTGCCGGAAAGCGTCAACCGTATTGGCGGCACGTAACGACGCATAGAGATAGCCCAAGTAACACGGACACCCGCTTTGCTTTGACCGTTGGTACATTTTAGTACAGTCAACATGAACTGTTACACTCCAAGACGGGTTAGCGTAACTAGAAAATAGTTCAAACTGTTGACGGCGATTCC
>JAISBG010000592.1 GCA_031266315.1 Planctomycetaceae bacterium
TTTGTAATTTCCTTCGGCAAGTGTAAAACCGAACAGAAATTTCGGAACACTGTTTAGAATACTTTTTGAAAAATTGGTCGGAAATTTTTCATGCCGACTTCCAACTTTACGCCCCCCCCCGCCTATTTTAACAAGAGTCGGTTTTGTAAATTCGATTTTTTTAAATTCGTTTTCATGTTAAACTCCTTTTGTTTTTTGATTTTGTTTTGAAAAACTCTTTTGGATACAAACAACAGTTTGTTCCTGTTAGTCTTGTATAGCAATATTCATGCCAATTTGATTTTCAGCAAAATTATTTTAAGAAAGGAGTCGTAATTTGCGAGTATTTTAGAGTAATAACGAATTTTTATTAAATGTAATGATTAATTTGTCCAATTACTCCTCCGTCATATTTCACGGGCAAGCCGTGATATGTGCTGGAAATGCCGTGTTATTTGCGGGGATCATTTGAATATCAGAAATAGAAATATACGTAATTATTCAATGGAATTTTCGTTATACTCTTCACACTTTAAAATTCGGTTTTCGTTTTATTAAGGGACATGAGGGACAAAAGGGACTTTAGGAATGAGATGAACATTGTCTTAAAAACTGAAAATTCAATGTTTCAGAATTTGTTCGCGTTGTTTGACGATTTTCTGCATTTGTTCGGCAAGACCGAGACGTTGGAGAATGGGCGGTGTGATTCGTTTTGATTCTTCGGCGTCGAAAATGACGCTTTTCGTGTTGACCTCAACCGGCGGAACTTTTAACTCTGTTTTTAATCGTTCCAATTCTTGTTGAAGCCGCACAACTTCATTGTTGTATTGTTTATCCGAATAAATGTTACGGAGTTCGTTGGAATCGTTTTTTAAATCAAAAAGTTCCCATTCGTCAATATCGTCGTAAAAATGGATCAACTTAAAACGTCCATCGTAAACACCTTCATGTTTTTTGACCATGTGTGTTGTCGGATATTCGTAATAATGGTAATAAAATGATTTTCGCCAATCCTGTGGTGTTTTTCCGTCAAGAAGCGGAATGAGAGAATGTCCCTGCATTTCGTCAGGAACCGGAATACCCGCCATATCAAGCAGTGTTTCCGCAAAATCAATATTTGAAACAATATCATTATTGACACTTCCGGGTTGAACGCGGTTTTGCCAACGGACGATTAACGGCATCTTGAATGATTGTTCGTACATAAATCGTTTATCAAACCAACCGTGTTCGCCAAGATAAAATCCCTGATCTGAAGTATAAATGACAATTGTATTTTCTGCCAAATTATTGTCTTCCAGAAATTTCAGCATCCGACCAATATTGTCGTCCACACCGGCAACACAACTCATATAATCTTTCATAAAACATTGATATTTCCAACGTTTAAGAGCAATCGGATCATTTTTGACCGTGTTAAATTCTGTTTTTCGAATATCGAACATTTTATGCCATTCGTTTTTTTGTTGTTCAGTAAATTTCTCCCACCCGTCAGGCGGAGCGAGTTTCAAATCCTTATCGTTAAGTGTTTCGGCAATCGTCATATCCTGTTCGAGTGCGGCGCGGGAACGGTTACGGTAATCATCGTCAAATGTTTCTGGATACGGAAATTCACGGTCTTTGTATTTTTCGTAATATTTCGGCAACGGTTCCCATTCACGGTGCGGCGCACGGTGTTGCGTCATTAACAGAAACGGCTTTGACTTGTCGCGGTTTTTGAGCCATTCGAGCGAAAGGTCGGTAATCAATTCCGTAACATAACCGGTATGTTCAACACGTTTTCCGTTTCGAATCATGGGCGGATTGTAATAAATACCAAGACCAATCAGAATTTCAGAATAATCGTAACCTTTAACAGTCTGACCAAGATGCCATTTTCCAACAACTGCCGTTTGATAACCTGCTTTTTGGAACATTTTTGGAAACGTCGGCTGGTCAATATTGAATTGGGACGAATGAGTCAAATAACCGTTGACATGTGAATATTTACCGGTTTGTAATACGGCTCGGCTTGGTCCGCAAATGGAATTAGTAACACAACAATTTGTGAAACGCATTCCTTCTTGAGCAAGCCGATCCATGTTGGGCGTTTCATTCCGATTGGAACCATAAGCCCCAATCGCATGAGAAGCGTGGTCATCACTGAAAATGAACAAAATATTCGGTCGCGGATCCGTTTTCGTCTCTCCAAATAAAACGGAAGAAAAACCAACCATGAAAAATAACACCACAACAAATTGAAGTTGATCAAATAATTTCATATTTTTCTCCTTTTTCTCCTGTGGAATAGTTGAAAGAACAAGAATATTTTGACAGACATAAAAAAATTTACAAGAACGGCGACCGACATTTATTTACTCCTATTACGCAGAGGCTAAATATCAGTTTTTCCTTCGCCCCTTTAGGGGCAACGCATAACAACCCACCGCAACGCGGTGGGTTAAAGCCTCCTCATAAATTTCGCCCTGAAAGGGCAATGCAAAGCGGATTGGCAATTTTAATCCATTGCCCTTACAGGGCGATTGTTTGTGTGTCGTTACCCGCCGCGTTGCGGCGGGTTGTTACGCATTGCCCCTAAAGGGGCGAGAAAAACTTCCAATTCTACGGTATGTTTTGCCGACTTTTTTACCTACTGTGCGTAACAGGAGTTATTTACATAAAAGTCAGTAATTATTCGGAATCAGTTGTGAATCTGTTTTTTGAAAAGATTAACGATTAGTCAAAATATTCCGTAGAAGAGTAATTTTTTTATACCTTATTTCTGTTTATGCGATAACAAGAGAAGTAACTGTTTCCTGTAAATAATACTGTAAAGTAATAAGTACGGGAGCATTAGTAGTGTTCATGGAAGGTTGGAAGGATTGTAAACAATGGTTTCGTTGTCGCCGGATCGTCAGGTTTTGGAAGCAATTGTTCGTGAAATCGTGTCGAAACGGTTTCCAACACCAATTACCGCCAAAACGGAACTTGTCAAACCGGAATTGACTGTTAGTATTTCGGCAAGACATATTCATTTGACAGATGAACATGTTCAAATATTGTTTGGACAAGAGCGGTTGACGAAAATGAAAGACCTGCATCAGGAAGGATTCTTCGCTGCCGAAGAAACACTCATGTTGGTTGGTCCCCGAAAACGAATGCTTCCAACAGTACGGATTCTCGGTCCGACACGACCGGAAACTCAAGTGGAATTAGCGTTTACCGACGCAATCTCACTTGGTATTGACCCGCCGGTACGGGAAAGTGGTAAATTGGACGGTTCTCCCGGTTGTGTGTTAGTAGGACCGAAAGGTGTGGTCGAATTGAAAAAAGGCGTGATTCGGGCAGAACGGCATGTTCACATGGGATATTCCGACGCAGCGTTTTACGGTGTTAAAGACAAAGACCGAATGAAATTACGTGTTACAGCCAATAGTTGTACAACAACTTTTGAAAATGTGCTGGTTCGTGTGGGTAAAAAAATCAAACTTGAAGTTCATCTTGATACCGACGAAGGCAACGCCGCTGATTTGGAACACGCAAGCAGTGTTGAGTTAATCGCCAATAGTCAACAGTAATTTTAATACAATTATTTTCTGTCGGCTGTTAGAAGAATTTTGTCCGTTGTGAACGATTCACCGTTTACAATTAATTATTTAATCATTAATTAAAATTACTAAAATGGCAAAGGCAATTGAAGCGTTGGGAATGATCGAAACGAAGGGATTTATTCCTTTGGTTGAAGCGACGGACGCGATGGTGAAAGCGGCGAACGTTGAATTCCTTGGTTGGGACAATGTCGGAAGCGGCATGGTCAGTGTTTTTGTAACAGGCGATGTTGCGGCGGTCAAAGCGGCAACCGATGCCGGAGCCGCCGCTGCCGGACGAATCGGTGAGGTCATTAGTGTTCAGGTTATTCCACGTCCTCATAGTGATATTGCTAAAGTGCTTCCGGCTTCCGTTGTGAAAAAAACATCAGCACAGTAAATCGTTTTAACATTTTAACTAATACAATAGTTATAGTTAATAGTTAATCGTGTATTGGTTTGATTAATAGCGAATGGTTCGTTGTGCAGGCTGATTTTTTGTATTAACTATTGATTATTTGTTATTGATATTTGTTAAAATTATTCAAACGGTCAATGAATTAAAATTTGCAATACTTTATGACTCTGTTCGGAGTCGATTGGGAATACTCAATTTTTGAGTTAATTATTCACTACAACCTATCCACCATCAACAATAAAAAATCATGCAAGACGCAATCGGATTAGTCGAAACAAAGGGTTTGATCGCGCTCGTTGAAGCGACGGACGCTATGGCGAAAGCGGCAAACGTACAAATAGTTAAACGGGTTCAGATCGGCGGCGGTTTTGTAACGACGGTTGTTCGCGGTGATGTCGGCAGTGTTCGCGCTGCGGTCGAAGCCGGAGCCGGAGCCGCTCAAAGTGTTGGAGAACTCGTCGCCCAACACGTGATTGCTCGTCCCGCCGAAGGATTGGTTGCCGCCTATCTTGGTTAGCGGTCGGTTTTTCGTTATCATCCGGCAGTTCGTAACAGAAATTTGAAAACCGGTCATTAGAATATTTTAACGGTTAACAGATTTAAAATCCTGCCGATTAAAACTGAAACCACAAATTGCCGATTACAAACGGACTTTCCATGTATGTTCTTGTTGCAAATCTCGGATCGACCAGTTTCAAATATTCGTTGTTCGATATGAATAACGAAAAAGTTTTGGCGAAAGGTCGTGTTGAACGAATCGGCGAAACGTTGAGTCCGTGTCTGGTCGAAGTCAACGGACAAAAACGGGAAACTAATGTTCCCATTGCAGATCATGCGGTTGCGGTTCGGCAATGTCTTGAGCAATTGACGGAACAGAATTTCGGACCCATTAAGAATACGACAGAAGTTGCTGCGATTGGTTTTAAGGCGGTTCATGCGGCTGGTGTTTCCGGTGTTCAATTGGTTGATGCCGGATTGCTGGATGCGATGGAAGAAATCAATGATATGATGCCGGCGCACAATCCGCCATACGTTAAAGCAATGCGAATTTTGGCGGAGAAATTGCCGGATATTCCGCTTGTTGCGGCGTTTGAAACCGGCTTTCATCAAACGATTCCGAACAGAAACCGATATTATGGTGTTCCGTTTGAGTGGGCGGAAAAATACAATATTATTCGTTACGGATTTCATGGCGCGTCGCATCGTTACATTGCGTTGCGTACAGCGGAAATTTTGAAACGTAACGATTTAAAAGTTATTTCGATGCATCTTGGCGGCTCCAGTTCGCTTTGTGCGATTAACGCCGGTCAAAGTGTTGCCGCCAGTATGGGGACAAGTGCACAAACCGGTTTATTTCATAACAACCGTGTCGGCGATTTTGACCCGTTTGTCATTCCGTATTTGATACGAAAAACCGGAAAAACGCATGAGGAAATTCTGAATATTTTAGCAACGAAAAGCGGTTTGCTTGGTTTAAGCGGAGTGAGCGGTGATTTACGTGACGTTATTGATGTTGCCGAAAAAGGACACAAACAAGCGCGGCTTGCGGTGGAAGTTCTTGTCGGAGATATACGGAAATATCTTGGTGCTTACCTTGTTGAATTGGGCGGTGCGGATATTTTGGTGTTTACCGGCGGTATCGGCGAACACAATAAAATGATACGAAAAGAGGTTTGCGCTGGTCTTGATGGATTGGGTATTGTCCTTGATCTGCAGAAAAACAAAGATGTTCAGGGTGAAGCCGCGATTCACGCAACAGAAAGTAAAACTCAAATTTGGACTATACCGACAAATGAAGAACTTATTGTTGCGCGGCAGGTTAAAGAACTAATTACAAAATATAACAAAAATACTTAACTATCAATTATCCGTTATTCACTATCAACTATCAACTAAATAAAGTGTTTATTGCCAAGATTGTCGGTTCCTTAGTTTCCACGCAAAAGGTTGACTCAATGATTGGACAGAAATTGTTACTCATTGAGCCGTACCGGTTGGATGAGGAACGTACCACAATGAAAACAACAGGACGAACATTGGTTGCGGTTGATACGGTCGGAGCCGGAGAAAATGAATTTGTACTGATTGTGCAAGGTTCCAGTGCCAGAAATACACCGGAAACGAAATCGTTGCCGGTGGACGCAACAATTATTGGAATTGTCGATTCGTTATACGTGAACAAACGAAAAGTCGATTTGTAATAAAAAATTTTGTAATATTTTCAGTGGAATTTTCGTTAAAAGTAGATAATCATAAGGTAGGCGACCTTTTGCTAAAAGGTCGCGTCGGCGTTAGCCGACAGTGAATCAGATTAACGATAATAATTGGAATCCCTAATGTTTGGCAGATGATTTCCGTACATAAATAGAGTACAAGTCGGCTATTTGAGTTTTATTCATAAAGTCGGTTAACGAAAAAACCACTGAAATATTA
>JAISBG010000655.1 GCA_031266315.1 Planctomycetaceae bacterium
TAAGAGAAAACTCTTCGTTTAATTTTTCCTTTTCCTCACGTACTGCCCCCCCCCTTGACTTGCCCATTTTAACATTTGGCTTTTCGCCAAAAACATAGCAAAAATCCTGACCAAACAAATAACTAAATTTTTCATCGTCATTCTCCTTAATTATAAGATTTCATCGAAATAATCGCGAAACATTTACCGCAAAACAATACGGCAAAAAATATGTATCGCCATTGAATGAGATTCAAATATTATCAGAAACAATACCGGATATCAAGAGAAATCTTCTTTTTTTTAAAAAATTTCCGATTTTTTTGGAATTTTGCTAATCCACTGAATAATTACTAATGGGCATTTCTAAAATACATTTTTATTTTTTACCACAGAGAACACGGAGATAATTCTTTTGATCAATGTTTTGACTGTTTAAAAAAACATAAAACAAAGAAGCAATAGAGTATTAAAGTTTTGTGTATTCCAATTGTTCAAAAAACTCAAAAAATCTTTTCTCTGTGTGATCTCTGTGATTAAAATGAATTATTAAAAGCTGCCTTTTATGATTCCATCGCGACGCAACCTCAACCCAAAGTTGCCTACCTTATGTTTGCCTACTTTTAACGAAAATTCCGTTGAAATATACTTATTTTCAGATATTTGGAAAATGCGGGGTAAAAATATTGAAAATTTCTGATTCTACCGGATTAGGTGTTTCCCACCAGAATCGTCAAATAATAGGTAATATTTCATCGGCAATCATAAAGTGGGCGACCTTTCGCTGAAAGGTCGCGTCGGCGATAGCCGACTGTGAACTAGATTAAGGGCAAAATGAAGACTCGACCGGCGCAGCCGCCCAGCGAGCGGATTACCCACCTCTTTTCGTGTGTTTCGCGTTCAAAACGAACTTTTCAATGCCTAGACACCTAATTCGATAGAATCAGGAAAATTTGTCGGAAACCTAAAGAGAACCAACACGGAAACAAACGATAATGAATTGAAAATAAAGGACTTATATTCTTAACTCAATACATAAGGAATTTTTTTTTTTCAAATACCCCGTCCTTCCATTCTGGACTTTTATGGTTATACTTTTTACCGAATTGTATTTATTACACTTGAAAATTCTGAAGGAACAAGGACGGAAATTTGTTTGATTCCGCCCAAACGGTCAACAGTGAACGTATTGAACACCGGAATTTTCAACTGATGATTGTATCAAACCCTAATTTAGGGGCAATTTTTAGCAATCAGGTGTACAAAACCTGTTTTAGGAACCGAAACTATGGCTGGAAAAAAAAGTAAAAAGAAGGCGGAAACGGTGTTTTTAGTTTGTGAGGAAACCGGAGAATATAATTACGCCGTCCGAAAAAAACCGGGCGGCGAAAAACTGAAACTCAGCAAATATTGCCCGAAACTCCGTAAACACACAATTCATAACGAGAAAAAGAAATAATACCGTTATACCTAGTTGGTATGGGCGATAGGCTTCGCCCTTGAACAACCGCTCCGCGATGTTGCGCTTGCGTGTTCAGTTTCGTGAATTTTAAAATGGCTTTAGTATATCAAACCGCAATGGCAAAGCATAGATAAAAATGAAAACAACGCTGTTTCATTTCGTCCGGTAATCACCTCTTATCGGACGATATTTATTTGTGAAAACAGGTACACTGGTTCTGTTCCTGATCTATTCGTGTAACAATGCGCTGAGTTTTTTCAATCAATGGCGAAACGTTGGATCATTTGCAAGTACGATAACGAATTAGCCCGATCAATTTCGATTTCTGCACAAATTTCGGATTTGACGGCGGTATTGCTTGCGGCGCGGGGAATTCAAACGTGTGATGCCGCCCGTGCATTTCTGAACGCTAATTTGAAAGACCATTTACGCGAACCTTTTCTTTTGCCCGGTTGTCGGGAAGTTGCGGAACACCTGCTGGATGCGGTCAATCGCAAACAAAAGATTGTCGTTTATGGTGATTACGATGTTGACGGAATTACCGGAATTGTGATTCTTCGGCAAACACTCAAAGATTTGGGAGCCGATGTGGATTATTATGTTCCCAGCCGGCTTGACGAAGGTTACGGACTTCATTCTGAAGCCGTTATTAAATTAGCGCAAAACGGGATCAACGTTATTGTAACTGTTGATTGCGGTATTTCCAGTGTCGAGGAAGCGAAAACGGCGGCGGAATACGGTATCAAACTCTTGATCACCGATCACCACACACCGGGTACCGAACTCCCAAACGCAGCCGCGATTGCTCATCCGCAACTTGTTCGGTTGGCGGGAAAATGCGTATCGGTTCAGTCGTTGACGCCGGAAGAAATCGAAACGGCGGAAAAATATCCATTTCCGCTGCTTTGCGGTTCGGCGGTGGCGTTAAAAGTTGCGTGGGCATTGGGGCAACTTGCTTTCAATGGTCCCGGCAAACCGGTTTCGCCTCAATTTCGGGAACGCCTTACCGAAATGCTTGGTTTGGCGGCGTTGGGAACAGTCGCTGATTTTGTACCGTTACAAGATGAAAACCGTGCTTTGGTTCGGGGCGGTTTGCAATATCTTCATTCGCCCAAGTCGTCGGCGGGATTGAAACAACTTTTTGCCGTTTCAAAATATGTTGAAGGCAAAACGCGGGTTGACTCGGAATATGCGGCGTTTCAACTTGCTCCGCGTCTCAATGCCGCTGGTCGTCTTGGTCAAGCGGGTTTGGCGGTTGAACTGTTAATCGGCAACGATCTCACGCGTGTAACTGAAATCGCCAAAGAAATCGACGAATTAAACGAATCCCGAAAAATGTTGGAAAAACGAATTGCCAAAGAAGCCGAGCAACAGATTCATGACCAATTTGATTCTGTTCATGATTCGGCGTTTGTTCTTTCGGGGGACTGGCATCGCGGGGTGATTGGAATTGTTGCGGGTCGGTTGGTTGAGCAGTTTCATCGTCCGGTGATTTTGCTTGGCAAGGACAAGATGGGCAATATTCCGGCGGTAGGTTCAGCGCGAAGCACTTCCGGGTTCAACCTTTACACGGCGTTGGAAGCCTGTCGGCAATTCCTTATTCGTTTTGGCGGTCATGAAGCGGCTGCCGGTTTAACGATTGACGAAAAAGAGATTGACTCGTTTCGGGCGGCGTTTTGTGATATTGTTGCGAAACGAATTACCGAAGAAGAACGAATTGCCGAATTGCTGATTGATGGAGTTTTTCCGCTTGGAGCGTTTACCCGATCAACAGTGGAACAGATTTTATCGCTTGCTCCGTTTGGCAGTGCCAATCCGCGTCCGGTTTTTGCGGCGGAAAAAGTTCTGGTACAAAACGCCAAAACAATGGGCAAAGACAACAATCATTTCGCCGCAGAATTTCACCAACACGGTATCGCACTTCGTGGTATTGCCTTTAACCGTAAAAACTGGTTCGATGAAATGCAACCGTATCACGAACCAATTGATATTGCGTTCAAAGTCCGAATCAGCGATTTTAACCATCAGATTGAACTGGACATTCTCGATTGGAAGCGTGCAACGTCTTAATTTCAATTAAAATGGCATTGCAAAAAATTTCTGATTCTACCGGATTAGGTGTTTCCCCGAAATCGTAAAATGATTGGTAATATTTCAGCAGAATTTTCATTAAAGGTAAGCAATCATCAGGTGGGCTATTTATCAAAAGTTTTGCTAAAACATCGCGTCGGCGTTAGCCGACTGTGAATTAGTTTAACGACGGCAAATGGTGTTGCTTTCCGTTTTGGAGTCGAGTAAGACTCAACCGGCGCAACCGCCCAGCGGGCGGATTGCCCACCTTTTTTCGTGTGTTTCACGTTTAAAACGAACTTTTCATGCTTGGATACCTAATCCGGTAGAATCAGAATTTTTTCAAGATTTTAAAAGAAAAGAATCGAAATATTGCAAATTTTATGTTATACTACCTCATGGATAGGAAAATTATTGACCTCATTTCCTACTTTTTTCAGAAAA
>JAISBG010000657.1 GCA_031266315.1 Planctomycetaceae bacterium
TCACGGAACGTATTGGCGGATCCTCCAAACGTACCACCAACGCATCTAAATGGGTTTCACGTGCGTCAATCATTTGTTGCCGTGCCTGTTGAACATGATTTAATGTTACCGTTTCTGTATTCGCTTCGTCTAATATCCGTAACGTCGCACGTGCCAACAAGGAATTGACAATCCAAGGTTGACCTTGCGATTGATCATAAACGTAATCCAACGCTGCCGGAATTATTTGTTGTCCGGTCTCTTCCGTGCGTTGCGCAAATAAACGGACAACATCATCCTTGTCAAAATTAGACAACTTGGCAGAATCCGCTTTGATATTGAACGGCGAACCCGGATTAACCGGTTTACCGTCTTTGGACGCCGTAATGTAATCTTTCAAGTCGCGCATTCCAACAAGAGCAATAGAGACAGGAAAAGTTCCAATACCGCGTCCGGCAAAACCGTCACGTAATTGACGCAGAAAACTCACCATGACCTCGCCTTCCAACACATCGACTTCATCAAAAAGGACAATCAACGGCTTGGGGGCAACTAACTTTGACCAATTGACCAATACCCCATTCAAAATACTGGTAGTATCATTCGTGTCTGTCTGTGGAACAGGTATTCCATGTTCATCCGCATGTTTACGAATTGCGGAATACAATGCCGGCATTGCTCGTTCTACTTCTAACAATCCCTGACACCGTTCCACCGTAACATAGCAGGCAATCGCTTCATTGCCCGCATTGATTTCACACATCCAACTTTTCAGGAAAGTGGTTTTGCCGGTCTGACGCGGCGCGTGAAGTACCCAATACAAACTGTCCTTAATGTAACGGTGTAATTGCGCATCAACCAAACGTTCTGCAGGCGGAAGCATGTAATGCCGCGCCGGATCACATGGTCCGGTCGTATTAAAAAAACGAGGTCGGGTCATTGTTTGATTTTAGGTAAATTGAGGAACAAAAACAAAATTATTTTGAAACGAAAAATTATTTGTCAAGGACAAACGGAGAGTCCGCAATATTTTCGTGACGGATTTCATCGACATTTTCCTTTTTTCCTTTTCCGGCATAAAGTCGGTTTGGGGCGTTCAACACCAAAGCGGGAACTTCCGACACACACTGGTAAGCATGGACAACTCCCGGCGGAACAATCACAGCGGCAGGATTGGAAACACCAACCGGAATAATCATTTTGCAACGATAAGTTGGAGAATCCGGACGGTTGTCCCAAAGGTACAATTTCAAATTTCCGGGACCAAAGAATGCAAAAAAATCAGTTTGATCGGCATGTTCATGCGGTCCCCGTGTTACACCGGGCAAGGTTTCACTAACGTAACACATTGCCGGAAACTGTTCCGGTGTAAGTTCATCGTTTCGAAATAATTCGCACAACCAACCGCGTGAATCTGTCCGTTTATTTAACGGACGAATTTCAACATCGTGAATGGTTCCTTCTGTCCAGATTATTGTCATAGAAAAAGTCCTTTCTATTTTCATTTGGAAAAACCGTGTTAATAATTTTGTTCACAAACCAGCCGTAATAAATATCGTCCGTATTCATTATTCATTGTCCGTGCGATTTTTTCTACTTGGTCGGCATTGATGAAACCTTCTCGTAACGCCACTTCTTCCGGCGACGCAATCATAAGTCCCTGACGTTCCTGAAGTGTCTGGACAAAAACTGCTGCCTGCAACAAATATTCCGGTGTTCCGGTATCGAGCCATGCAAAACCGCGACCAAAAAATTCGACATGCAATTCGTTTTGTTCAAGATAAATTCGGTTTAAATCCGTAATTTCCAGTTCACCGCGAGCCGACGGTTTCAGCGACGCCGCAAAATCAAGAACCCGATTATCGTAAAAATAAAGTCCGGTTACCGCCAACTGTGATTTCGGAAATTTTGGTTTTTCTTCAATGGAAACGGCTTTGCCGGACGCACCCATTTCGACAACGCCAAACCGTTCAGGATCGCGAACCTGATACGCGAAAACCGACGCTCCACATTCACGATTTCCGGCGTGCTGAAGAAGTTTGCGAAAACTGCGACCGTAAAAAATATTGTCGCCGAGAACCAACGCAACATGGGCTTTACCGACAAATTTCCGTCCGATAATAAACGCTTGCGCCAGACCTTCCGGTTTCGGTTGTTCGGCAAATTCAAACCGGAGTCCCCATTGCGAACCGTCACTAAGAAGGTGCCGAAAATGGGGTAAATCTTGCGGTGTTGAAATAATCAATATTTCCCGAATTCCGGCAAGCATCAACACGGAAAGCGGATAATAAATCATTGGTTTGTCGAAAACCGGTAACAGTTGTTTACTGACTCCAAGCGTAATCGGATGAAGCCGCGAACCGGTACCGCCGGCAAGAATAATTCCTTTAAGTAGTGTCATTTAAGTTACATCAAGGTTCTGTTTGTAACGCCGTAACGGAGGTCATGATTTCATTGTCAAAAATATTTTATCTTCTATAATTGTTCACAAATTATAAAAACATATTAGCAGTTTATAGCGTACACATCTATAAGCGTGGAACATACAGTAGAAACTATAAAGTATTTTTTTGTTGTGGTCAATGGGTATTTTATGCTATACTGCGTCAGGGTTATGTTCGGTACTTTTTGAATGATCGAAATTAAGTTTCGCAACCTAATTTTCTTGACTAAACAACCTCAGTAGCAAAAACGACCCCAAATATTCTAACTTCATTACCTCATTAAAAATTATCAATGAGGTAATGAGGTTGGTTTAGGGTGATCAATAGGCTACTGAGGTTGTTTAGTCAAAAAAATTAGGTTGAAAATGAGGTTACCGCTAGATTGCTTTTCTGTAATAGGAACAATCCAGTGAATCTTTAAAAAATACCAATTTTATGATTAACACAGTATATTACTTACGATTCCTAAGTCCGTAGGACTTGAATATGGATAACCCCGTGCAAACGAAGTGCAGCACGGGGAAAACGCAACCACAACACACGGAACTGCGTAGCAGTTCAATATACTACGATTGTTTTCGGTTGAACTGCTACGCAGTTCCGTAGGATGCGTATTACTCAATACCCCGTGCTGCACTTCGTTTGCACGGGGTTATCCATGTACAAGTCCTACGGACTTAATAATACACATTTTACCCTTTTACCCAAATAGTTGCTTTGATGCTTCGTGAACGGTTAAAAAAGAAATTGTAATCCTACTGTACAAAAGGTAGAGGACTTGCGTCCAATCATGGGAATGTGGTAAAATACTCGTCGAAATTGTTTGTTCAATCCGGCGGGTTTGAACTATGGGCTGGATTTTCGATTTTTAGTTTAGTTTTCACGAAGGAATTTTGTTATGAAAAGTCGGATATTGATATTATTTACGTTTTCCCTGTTACTTTTATACACTTCGCGGCAAGCGGTTTGGGCTGATGTTGCGGAGAAGGAAAAGGCGGCGGAGAATATTGTTTTGAGTCTTTATGTGTCGCCGGAAGGGAATGATTCCAATGTCGGCACGAAGGAGAAACCGTTTAAAACAATTGCCAAAGCGAAAGAAGTTCTTCGCACAACCAAAGTTGAAAAAGAAGGCGATAAGGAAGTTCATCTGCTTGCCGGAACATATTTGTTGACTGAGCCGTTACGATTTACGCCGGAAGACGGCGGAACAATTGACAAAGCCTATCGTCAAGTATTTTACGAAGGACATGGAGCGGTGATTAGCGGCGGGAAACGTGTTACGGGATTTGTTCCGGTTGGTGACGGTTGTGTTGTTGCCGATGTGCCGGAAGTTAAGGCGGGCAATTGGACATTTCGCGATCTTTATGTCAACAATGTCCGCGCGGTTCGTGCAAGATTTCCGAACACGGGATTTTTGCGCGTCGATAAAACCGGCGAAGACCGGCGAACTCATTTCTTTTTCAAACCGGACGAATTGAAACCGGTTGATGATATTGATCAAGTGGAACTTGTTTTCTTGCACGATTGGT
>JAISBG010000674.1 GCA_031266315.1 Planctomycetaceae bacterium
AAAATATTCGCTTACGGTTTTGTTAAAATCGAAACGTCTTCAAACAATTACTTCAACGCCAGACATTCCAATGTTCAAACCATCGAGTTGAAACCCGGTGAAAATTTTATGACAATCTATTTACAGGAATCGTTTTTCGATTAAAATTTCAATTAAAGTCTTTTTACGTTGACAACTAATCAGGAGATAAAATAATGCCAATAACTCGCGACACTATTTTACAGATTCTAAAGAAAAATAAAGATCATTTTGTAAAAAAATACAATATTACTAAACTTGGTTTGTTTGGTTCTTTTGTCCGCAATGAAGCAACTGAAGAAAGCGATATTGATATTTGTTTTGAAACAATAAGTTCCGAACCGTTTTTGATTGTTCATTTCAAAACAGATCTGGAAAAAATTTTTCATCGTTCCATTGATCTTGTTCAACCCCACAGTCATCTGCGTCCGGCGTTTCTCAAACATCTGGAACAAGAGGTTATTTATGTGTAACAAAATCAATTGGGAAATCGTCGTTGATATGTTACAGCAGATCGCTGAAACATTGGAACGAATCAGACTGTCTTTTGCGACGGTACCCAATTCAGATTTTTTCGATGCTTCGGTAGAAGGATTAGAAAAACTCGACGCAATCAGTATGAAATTATTGGCAATCGGAGAAATCCTCAAGAGAATAGACCAAAAGACCAATAAATTATTATTTTCACAGTACCCGGAAATTGATTGGGCAGGATTTATCGGTTTACGCAATGTCATCGCCCATGGATATTTTAATCTTGATCCTGTACGAATATTTGAAATCTGTTCCAAAGAAACATATCCTTTGGAATTAGTTATCAAAAAAATAATAGAAGACCTGAAATACAAAACATTTTGAAAATATATCCGGTTTAATTTTATAGCAACTTCTAAAAACCTATTTTTTTGACAGGATTTACAAAATTTACAGGACAAAAATCAAATAAAATCATGAGTTGGTTCCCGATTTATGGAAAATACAGTCGGGTTGCTGTTTTTTTATATGACGGCAATCAATGGTATGCGTATGTTTTAACGTACCAAAAATCATTTTGGCAAACTGTTGCCCAAACAACTCAGGCAAGCAAAAATCCGCGTCAAATCCCGCCGCAACTGTTGGAATTTGCCGAAAAAAATAACGCAAAACGTGTTCGTGTGGTGTTGCCGCAAAGCGTACACAAAATCGATAACGTCGAACTCCCCTACGATGCCGCACCGGAAGAAATACAAACTATTATCGCATCGCAATTTATCCAAAATACCGGTCAGGAATTTGGAACGATTCGGGTTGCCTCTTCGTTTGCCGATTCCTTCCACATGGGAGGTACTAACGAAACTCTTTACGCCGCAGGTTTTGAACTGGCACAACTGGAACTGTACGAAAAATTATGTCAGTCGGTCGGTTTGCGATTCGACGGTTGCGGTTCTCTTGAAATCGCAACGTTGGCAATTGGGAGTCGATTCCACGACGAATGCCGATTCCTGATTCTACGCCGCGATTCCAGTTTCTACGCTGTCGGTGCCACCGAGCAACTCCCCATGATGACCAGCATGATCTCGCTCGCAAGGTCCAACGACGAACGCGGACGCGATACCGAACGATTACAAGGCACTGCTCGACGGCTTAATGCACAAAAATCAATTCCGTTGCAAATTTTTTTCTCCTCCGAAATTGATGAAAAACGAATCAAAGAGTTACAAAATATTATTGATTCCGATACTGCTGTTACGTTTACCGAATTGTCCGAAATTGCCGAAGAAATCGCACGCGAAACCGCCGCCGTTACAGAATCCAGTGTTCCCGCAAACGGCACAACACTTGTCGGAATACCCGAAAAAGAAAAATCACCTTATCGCGTCGGAACATGGATATTTGGTCTCGCTCTGTTTTTTGCCGTATTTTTTACTATTGTAACTTATTGTAAGTTGCAATCCGATCTCAATACAATCAACACCAAAACCGCCGAATGGGAAAAATTACGTGCCGAAAGAAAAAAACTGAACGATAAACTCGCCGCTATTGACACGCAACGTAACAAAAACGAAAAAATCATCTTATTACTGAATCGAAAAAATCCCCTTCCTGAGGTACTGGTTCCGCTTCTGCTGGAATTAAACGCCAATATGCCGGTTTACACAAGACTGACTGAGATTGAACAAATTGCGGAGAACGAATTATTGTTGACCGGTTATACGTTGTATCAGGACGGATTTTTGCAACTAAGACCCAGACTCAATCAAAAAATGAACGAATATCATACATTGGTCGAACAAAAAACATTGGAAAAAATTCCCGATTCCAATGAGCAAAGATTTGTGTTACGTGTTTACCCGTCCAATTCCAAACCTTAGCGGAATACGAAATTATAAAAACAATCACCCTGATAATCCGCATATTTTTTTTAAAATTAAAATGTAAAACGCGGGAGGTGGGCGACCTTTCAGCGAAAGGATCGCCTACCAATTTTCGCGTTAAAATATGAAAATTCCACTGAATAATTACTAAATCACAAACAGAATAATGTGGCGATTATTAAGACGGCAATTACGGCTTTGGCATAAAGATTTCGCATCGGTTTGGGGAAGGCTTAAAACCTTTCACCGAACCGTATTAGGAATTTTAATTGCTATCGCCATCGTTTATGCCGCACGAAAATATTGGCTGGATCCTATTACCGTAACTATTGCCGATGCGCAATCGAAATATGATAAAAGCGAACCGCCTAATCCGTTGCCGACGATTGAAACCGATTCCGATATTATTATTGTGCAGGAACAAATTATCGGACGTGAAAAAACCGCCGCAGAAAAAAAAGCGGAGATGGAACGTGTTGCGAAATCACGTCCAAAAATTACGCAACAAAATAAAGAAGCCGTCCGTTCCGAACTGGAATCAATGATTTCGAAAAACAAGTTGATACTTTTATTGGGCGGTGTTTCCTCCAAAACAGAAACCACTTCGCTAACCGCCAAAACAACTTCAATATCAAAAAAAGATTCCGCTACAAAAATAACCGCGTCAAATCAGAAACCGAATGAAAACGCACAAAAAACGAAACAAGAAACCATTTCTTCACCAGATGAACCGCCGCTGAAATACGAAGAATACACTTATAAAATAGAAGGACGTTTCAATGATATACTTAATTTTTTGAAACAAACGGAAACCTTTGCCTATCCCGCAAAAATAACGCAACTTTATTTAGGAACATCGGAAACAGTTTCACCAACACAAATACAAACATATCATGACCGCCGGTCTGAAATGTTACAATTACAATTTCGTTTGATCTTATATTTTCACGAGTAAAACGATGTTTTCGGAAAAAAATGTTATTGATCTTTCACGTATTGTTTCGAGTCGCGATGCACTTCGAATTCTTCCTCCGGCGATGGCGCGGCGTTTGGGAGTTTTGCCGGTGATGATCGCGGAGGAAAAACTGTACGTGGTCATGGAAGACGACGAAGATTATCTTGTATTATCGCAACTAGAAAATCTTGTCGGGTTGCCGGTTGTTGTTTTGAAAGCGAAAACACCGGAATCTGTTGCGATATTTATTCGTAAATATTATCCGGAACAGGTGAGCGAATTGGAGGGAACCCCGCTTGGTTTGCTTGAGGAAATTGTATTTCGTGCGATGTTGTCTCGTTCTAGCGATATTCATTTCGATCCTGAACGTGAAAACGGATTTGTTCGGTTACGAATTGACGGCATGATGCGGATTGATCAAAAGTTGCCGCTTGCCAATATGAATGAATTGATTTCCGCTGTTAAAGTTTCGTCGGGGCTTAATATTGCCGAACACCGTATTCCTCAGGACGGACAACTAACGCTGTGGATCGGTAACGACGAAATCTCGATGCGTGTTGCAACTGTTCCGACTCTTTACGGCGAGAAAATGACGCTTCGGATTTTAGTGACGGAAAGTACGCTGGCGGAACTTGCCGAACTGAACATGCTCGGTATGAATGAACAACATCTACAAACCTTGCTTAACACGCTTGAAAGTGCACACGGAGTTATTTTGCTTTCCGGTCCCACCGGCAGCGGTAAAACAACAACTCTTTACGCTGCACTTCGGCATCTGAAAAAATCTGGAACGTTACATATATTGAGTATTGAAGACCCGGTTGAAATTCCGCTTGACGGAATTAATCAAATCCGTATTGATAGTGAACGAATTGATTTTAACCGTGCGCTTCGCAGTACGTTACGGCATGACCCTGACGTGATTATGATCGGCGAAATTCGTGATGCGGAAACGGCTGATATTGCGATTAAAAGTTCATTGACCGGACATCTGGTTCTTTCGACATTGCACGCCAACAATTCGGTCGGAGTTATTGCACGGTTATTGAATCTTGGTGTTGCGCCGGAACTGGTCAATTCCGCGCTGCGGCTCGTAATTGCGCAACGTTTAGTGCGAAGCCCTTGTCCGCATTGTGTCCGTCTGGAACCGCCGATAACAATTGACCGCGAATTTTTCGGCTGGAACAATGAAGAAATTTTAGTTCCAAAAATCGTTGGTTGTCCGCTTTGCAATCAAACCGGATATGCCGGTCGTCTTGGTTTGTACGAAATGGTTTCTGTTGACCGTAAAGTGCGCGAAATGATACGAAATAAAGAAAGTGAAGATGCCTTGTCTCATTATTTGTTTAACGATCATTCCCTGCTGACCCTACAAGCCGACGGCGCAGAAAAAATACGAAAAGGCTTAACCACTCCCGAAGAAGTACGACGAGTCGTTTATTTAAACGATAAATAAAATCGGTAAATTATTCCAGTAAAATTTTCTGATTTTAACGCGAAAAGAAGTGAGTGATAACTCTAAAATTCTAAAAACAATCAAAATTTTCTGATTCTATCGGATTAGGTGTCCGTAATTTTCGTTAGAGGTAGGCAAATCACAAGGTGGTTGACCTTTCGCTATTTGCTAAAAGGTCACGTCGGCGTTAGTCGACTTTGCCCCTGATTCCAGTCGGCAAGGATTCCGAAACCATTGTCAACACAAATTGCCATTGTTAATTTGGCTCAAAGTCGGCTAACACCGACGCGATGTTTTAGCAAAACATCGCCCACCTCATTGTTTACTCCACCCACCTCTCCATAAATTAAACCATTAAATAAAAAACATCACACCAATTCGTGAACATTTACAGGATTCTCAATCTTGGGTCGGCGATATGGATGATCAGAGTTTCGAGAATAATTCTTGGATCGTTTCGGCTGGCTCCTTTCAAATCAAGATCGGCTTGGAGAAGCCAGTTTAAGAGTTTGCCGCCGCGATAACGTCCTAACATTTTGAGTTGTTTTTCCGCTTTTTCAATGAAATAACGATTGACGCCGGTTTGTCCCAACGCCGTCGAGGGAGAAACCTTTTTCCCATGTTTTTCGGCGTCAAGAATCAATTGTGTTGCGGCGGCGAATTTTCGGAGAGTTGGAGCAATTTGAGCAAGAATACCAACCGCGTTTTCTCCGGCAAGCAATAATTGATCAAGTTGCCGGATTGCCGCGGCGGTTTGTCCCGCTAAGGCTAAATCAAGCATTTCAAAAGTTGATTGCATACGCCACGAACCAACCGCTTTCTCCACTAATGTTGCGGTGATTTTTTCTTTGGGCGCAACCATCAACGCAAGTTTGGCAAGTTCCTGATCAATTAAACCGTGTTCCGCCCCAATCCGTTGGAAAATCATTTCAGCGGCGTCAGGGTCACATGTTGTTTTATGCTGGTGCTTTGACCAACGGACAATCCATTTCGGAATCTCTTTTTCCGGCAACGGAGTTGCGTCAATAACAAGACCTTTTTCAACCGCACATTTGAAAAGCCGGGTATTGGAAGGAAACGATTGGAGTAATAAAAGCAAAACTGCCTGTCCGGTTGGTTTTTCGGTAAATTCTTCCAGTTCCGCTCGGTATTTTGAGACAAAGGAGTCGGCGTCTTCCACAATCACAAATCTTCGACCGCCGCCAAACATGACCAGAGTATTGACCTCTTTGAGAACGTCAATAAATTTTATCGTATTGCCGTCGAATCGAGTCAAAGAAAATTCGGCATCCTCTTCCGACAACACCTGATTTCGTAATATCCGAACAGCATGGAATTTCAAAAACGGGTCATTACCATAAACAATACAAATCGCCTTCGCTGAAAATTGCGACGAATCCCAAAAGAAATCATGAATTGAAATCGGTTTCATTGTTATCTATTCTACTGTGTTAAGATTGTATATTGTATAGAATCTTTCCAAAGGCTAAAACAAGGACTGATTTTACCAGATTCCGTAAACAATGTCGTTAGGTGTTGACATCTTTAGTTGGATTTGCCAAAATGGGGCAATGTTATTAAGATTTGTTGCGCATCGCAACCAAACGAGAAGAAAAAGTCGCTATGTCTTTTTTCTCTCGCAACCGACGGGAAGAAAAAAGCATTGTGTCCGTAGGATTGCAAGTTTTCCTCCGCATTAATATGTGCGATATTGTTTTTGTTGGTTGAGGTTATTTTGGTTAATAGTTTATAGTTTTATAGTTTAGGATGTCGGAGGTTGTTCCGATTGCATTGTTTTACTATGTCCACACAATCTGCTAAATCATTTCCTATTCCGAGTATTCAACGGCTTCCGGTTTATCTTCGTTTTCTGAAAGAACAGAGAAGCCGCGGGAATATATTGATTTCTTGCACTCAAATTGCGGAAGAATTCGGACAATTAAGTGTGCAAGTTCGCAAGGATTTGGCAATTACCGGTATTTCCGGTCGTCCCAAAGTTGGTTATCGAACCAATGAACTGATTGATGCGATAGAAGGATTTTTGGGTTGGAACCGAAAAATTAAAGCCTTTCTTATTGGTGCCGGAAGTCTCGGCAGTGCGATTCTTGGGTATGAAGGTTTTGTCGAACACGGTTTGCATATTGTTGCGGCATTTGATATTGATCCTGTTAAAGTCGGACAGTCTATTCATCATTGTCCGGTTTTTGATTTTCAACAAATGTACGGAATGGGAAAAAATGCGGGAATTGAAATTGGTATTTTAACGGTTCCTTCATCGGCGGCACAGGAAGCGGCGAATATTTTGATTCAGATTGGAGTTCAGGGAATCTGGAACTACACACCGATGCGGTTAGATATTCCTCAGGAAATCATTTGCGAAGAGGTAAAACTATCCGCCAGTTTTGCGGTTCTTTCCAGCCGTCTAAAAAAGAGTCCTGTTTTTCCCGACGAATATGTGTAAACCGGTAAGCAACTCCATATCAATTTTTACCACAGAGAACACAGAAGACACAGAGATAATTATTTTGATCAATTAATGTTTTGATCCATTTTTTGACAAGATAGACACGACTTACTGGATTTTATTTGATTTTTTATCATGTAAATTTTGTAAATCCGGTCAAAAAATAGGTTTTAGAAGTTGTCTTTATTTATTTTTCTTTTTTTCTTTTTGGTTCTTTTTTGGGATTTTCAGAAAAGAGTCCCACATATTCGATACGGTTGCGGAAAAATTGCCGGAGAAATTTTGAGCCGCTCCCTGAATTTCATGAGCCACGAATGCGGTGTTCATTCGTTGTTTGAAATCGTCGATTCGGGCGATTTCTTCCGGTGTTGCTCCGACTTTGAAATGTTCAATCATCTTCTCAAATTCCCGAATCAATTCGGCAATGGACGGAATCGGCAATTCGGCTGCCCGAAGGAAATCCATAAAAACCGATTCCCAATATTTCATGTCATCAACAACTTCCTTCATCAGCACAACCCGTTGTTCCGGCGAAGCAGACGCATAGTTGTTCATCCATTGGAAATATCGTGCTCGCGCCATTAAAAGAAGATTGGTCTCGAAAAACGATTTTTGTTCCGACCTGCTGTTTTGGAAATAAGTGTAGATTTTTCTTTCCGTCTCTGAAAACTGAAATACGGGTTTGTTGCCGGATTGACGCCCGAACTCTCTTTCGGCGCGGTGAGTAAGAGCGATTACGGTTTCCGGCGGCAATGTTCGGAAATCGCGGAATTTCATGGCACGAATCAGAGTTGCCCGATCAATCGTTTCGGGATTGATCGCACCGAAAATACCGTGCATCAAAATCATTGCCGCTCCAACCGCCAATACCACAAACGGTCCGGCAAAAAAACAACCAATACCAATCAACCGAAAAAATTTCCGAATCATTATCTTTTTATTTATTGTTTGTAATATTTCACTGGCTTGATGTAATTAGGGTAGGAAAAACATTAGCCCGATAGGGCAGGATTTTAAACAGTAGCAGTGACGGGAATTAAAATCCTGCCTTTTCAGGCAGTCGTCTGTTGGGCATCACACCGCAGGTCAAAGACCAAAAGTATCTACACATCTTTTATGAGTATTTCGATAAAATGCCTAGTTTAGTAAAGGTTATTTTTATAAATTTATCAACTATTTTTCCAAAAACATTGAAAAAAGGTCAAACTGC